>DASYUT010000358.1 GCA_036000965.1 Actinomycetes bacterium | reverse complement strand
GGGTGAGCCTGGGAGCCGCCATCGAGGACGAAGCCGTGCGACTCGACGGGTCGCCCTGCCTGGTCCGCGCCCTCCCCGCGGTTCCGCCTGGGCAGCCCCAACCGCGCCGCTCCGGCCGCGCCTGCGAGCGGGTGCCGTCGTCCCCGTAGGAGCTTCCCCCCTGGTCAGCGGTCGCCGAACCGGGCGGCCAGGCGGCCGTCAAACCCCACGCGCGGCCTGACGGCACGACGAGCAGGATCGCGAGCGGCACCCAGTCCGGCGCGAAGTCGAACAGGTAGCCGCCGTTGTTGATCACCATGATCTGCAGCGGCAGGATCAGGCCCAGGCGCCAAGGCGGCTCGCGATGCCGAAGCACAGCAGGACGCCGACCGTCACCTCGGCCACGGTCAGGAAGACAGACCAGGGTGCCCAGTGGGCCAGGACGAGGTGGGTGTAGAACCACTTCAGCGGCGCGATCGCATGGGGACTTCGGCCCGGCGCAGCCAGCGAGCAGCCCGCGCGCCGTGCCCCGGTCGATCAGCCCGAACGAGACGACCTTGAAGTCGTAGGAGCCCTTGTCGAGCACCTTGGCCAGTCCGTTGATGCCGAAGATGACGCCCATGAAGATGCGGAACGCGACTAGGCCCTTGGCGCACAGGGCCGGACGGGCGGCGACCGCGCGGCTGCCAACCTCGGCCGTCTGCGACATTGCGCTGCTCCTTTCGAAGCCGGTCGGCAGTCAGGGTGTGATGATCTGCAGAATCCCGTCGGCGCTGCTGGCGACGTCCACACGGCCGGATGCGACGTCGACCGCGACCGAGTTGGGCTGGCGGACCGTCGGGAGGTTCGCGAAGGGCCGAAGCCCACCCCCGGTCACGCGCAGCCCAACCAGCCGGTTGCTGTCGGTCAGCGTCACCCACACCGCCCGCCGGCCAGGATCGGCCGCCAGGCC
Source organism: Actinomycetes bacterium (assembly GCA_036000965.1). Lineage (NCBI taxonomy): Bacteria > Bacillati > Actinomycetota > Actinomycetes > Actinomycetes bacterium. Next base: position 22,405 of record DASYUT010000358.1, on the reverse strand, counting down.
GTACGGCCGGCCGGACAGCGCCAGCCGGTCCAGCAGCCGGACGTCGGGGCGCAGCCGGTAGCGCAGCAGCGCGCCGCCACGCGTGTCGGCCACCACCAGACCGCCCTGGCCGTCGGCGACCACGTGGGTCGGCCCGGCGCCGGCCGGCACCCCGTCGACAAGGCGCAGCGTGGCCGGGTCGTAGACGTACAGCGCGGCGCCGCGGACGTCGACCACGCCAACCCTGCCGTCGCCCGCGGCGACGCCGCCGGGCTGCTGCGGGCCGGTGAGCGTCGCGACGACCCGGCCGTCCTGGACCACCGACACGGCGGCGCCACCCTCGTCGCTCACGAACACGCGGCCTCCCCACGCCGCCGCGTCGTGCGGTCCGCGGCCCACGATCGTCTGGGTCAGCACCTCGCCCGCCGGCAGGCTCACCTGGACAAGCATGCCGCGGTCCTCGACCGGCACGAGCACCGGCCCGCCCGCCGCCGCCAGCGCCACGTGCCGCGCCGATCCCGGCAGGGTCACCGTCCCGATCACCCGGCCGCTTCCGCTCTCGACCAGGGCAAGCCGGCCCGGCGCGCGCAGCGCGACGGCGACAAGCCCGGTCTTCGGGTCGGCGACCAGCCCTTCCGGGCTGCCCCCACCCAGCGCGACCAGGCGGCCCGCCGGCGCGACCAGTGTGGTCGGGGCGCCGGCGGGTTCCGCCGCGGGCCTGGCGGGCGCTGCCCCGCGCCCGCCGCACGCGCCGAGCGCGAGCAGTGCCACCGCGGTGACGCCCGCCGCGCGGGCGGTCACGAGGACACCGTCCTGGCGGTGGCGAGCAGCTCGGCGACCGTGACCCGGGTGTGGGGGCAGCCGTCCAGCTCGCCAGCGGCCAGCGCCTCCGTGAGGTCCTCCACGCGATCCAGGTCACGCAGCACCGGCAGCAGCCCGACCGCGAGGCCGAGGCGGCTGGCACGCGCGATCGTCTCCTCAAACACCGCATCGCTGCCCATCGGCACGCCGACGAACAGCTCCGGCCAGCAGGCGACCGCGGCGACCAGGTAGTAGCCACCGTCGACGCAGGGGCCGAGGACCACGTCGACCTGGTCGAGCCACGCCAACGCTCGCCGGCAGCTCGCCGCGGGCAGCTGCGGGGTGTCGGCGGCGACGATCGCCACCCGTGCCGCGGCGGATCCGAGCAGGTCGCCGAAGCACGCGGCGAGACGGTCGCCAAGATCCCCGTCGCGCTGGGGCAGCAGTCCGAACCCGGGCGCGAGCCGGGCCAGCCGCGCGCGGGCACCTGGCGGGGTGAAGCACACCCACGGCGCCGCCCCGACCGCGCCCGCGACCGTGAGCGTGTCGGCCAGCATCGCGGCCGCGGCCCGGGCGGCGCCGCCGGGGCCGAACGCGGGGATCAGCCGGGTCTTGGCGGCGCCAGCGACGGGCTCCTTGGTGATCACCACAATCGCCGACCGCCCGCCGGTCGGCGCCCCGTCCCCGTCCGTAGGCCGCCCGCGCCCGGGCCGGCTCACCAGTCGCCGTCCCGGCGGCGCGGCCGCCGCTCGGCGAGCAGCCGGCAGGTCACCTGGGCCATGGCGCCGGCGGCTCGCAGCGTGCCCGGCAGCGACCCGATCACCTTGCTGGTCCCCTCGCCCTGGCGTGGTAGCGCACCGGCACTTCGCGCACCCGCAGCCCCACCCGACCCGCCCGGCCGATCATCTCCAGCGGCCAGCCGTGGTCGCGGATCCCGAGCGCGACCAGCGCGTCGCGCCGGATCGCCCGGAACGAGCCAAGGTCGGAGCCGTTGTCGGTGACGACAAGGTCGGCCTGCGCGGGAAACGAGGCGAGCGCGGCCGGCAGGGCGGTCGCCTCGTTCAGAGCGGGCAGGACGACACTGACCCGGGTGAGGTCCATCACAATGGAGTGTACGAGGCGGACTCGCGCAATCCGAGCACCCGCTGCTTACGGTCTTCGGACAGCTGGCCACCCCCGCCGCTACGTCCTCTCCGCGAATAAGGTCGCAAATGTCGTGAGCGCTCTGCCCAAGAGCGTGCAGCCTGGGGCCAGGCGGGCACTGGCCAAGATCACCGACGACGCCGAGGCGCTGCTGTGCTTTTGAGTGGCGGAGTGGAGGCAGCCAGATGGGTGATCGCTCAATGCGACAGTGCCCTGCCGGGGACCAGCCCCGGACCTTGGCTCGTCCGGCTGGGAGTTCGTCACCCTGTGGTGGGAGGGGACGGCGTCATAGCCTGCGCCTGGACGGCAGCGACCTTCTTACCGGGTACTTACGAACCGTGAACGTCTGCGAACCATCGCCTGGTCCGCCCGTCCCGCGCCGCCAAGCCCTCGTAGGATCGGCCAAATGGCATCAAGGCGGGGCAGCGGGCTGGTGGCCTGGCGCTTGGACGTGGCCGCGGGCGGGCTGGCCGGGTTGCTGGGTGGGCTGGTGGTCGGCTGGCTGGAGGCCGCCCAGGGGATGATGGCGGGCGGCGTTGCGGCGCTGACCGCGACCGCGCCCGGCTGGGGCGCCTTCCTGGCTTTCGCGGTCCTGGTCGGGGCCGGCTTTGGCGCCGTGTTCGGCCATCAGCCGGGCGGCCATGCCGCCACCCTCGGCGCCGGGCTGGTGACCGGGCTGCTGAGCTGGGTGCTCGGGCCGCTCACGCTGCTGCCGTTGCTGGCCGGCGAGGCGCCGACCTGGTCGCTGGCCGCGGCCACGGCCGCGTTCCCGTACCTGATCGGCGCGCTGCTGTACGGCGGGCTCACCGGCCTCGGCCTGCACCTGCTCGCCGCCGCCTACCTGGCCGCCCGCCCCGCGCCGGCACCGGCCGCCCCCGTCCCGCCGCCCCCGACAGCCCGGGTGATCGTGCTCGGCGGCGGGTTCGGCGGCGTCGCCGCCGCTCAGCAGCTCGAGCGGGAACTCGCCCGCCAGCCCGGCGCCGAGGTCACGCTGGTCAGCCAGAGCAACTACCTGCTGTTCACCCCGATGCTGGCCGAGGTCGCCTCCAGCTCGCTGGAGGCCCGCCATATCAGCGCGCCGGTCCGGGCCACCTGCCGCTCGACGCGCTTCGTGCGCGCCGAGATCGAGGCGATCGACCCGGGCGCCCGGGTCGTCACCCTCCGGGCGGGCCCGTCCGCCCCGGCCGAGGCGCTGCTCTACGATCAGCTCGTGCTGGCCCTCGGCGCCGTGCCCGACTACCGCGGGCTGCCCGGCGTGGCCGAGCACTCGATCTCGCTCAAGACGCTCGACGACGCCACCCGGCTCCGCGACCACGTGATCGGGCTGCTCGAGCTGGCCGACGCCGAGCCCGACCCGGCCGAGCGCGAGCATCAGCTCACCTTCGTGGTCGCCGGGGGCGGTTTCGCCGGCACCGAGATGGTTGCCGAGCTGTTCGACCTGGTGCACAGCGTGCTGCACTACTACCCCAGTATCGGGCGCGACGAGCCCCGCTTCGTGCTGGTCCACTCGCGCGAGCGGATCCTGCCCGAGCTCGGCCCCGAGCTGGCCGGCTACGCGCTCGACCGGCTCCAGGCCCGCGGCATCCGGTTCCGGCTCTCCACCCGCGTTGCCGGGGCGACCCCGGACGCCATGCTGCTCGAGGGCGGCGGCCGCATCCCGACCCGCACGCTGGTGTGGACCGCGGGCAACCGGCCCAACCCGATCCTCGGGATGCTGCCCGCCGAGCGGACCCAGACCGGCGCGGTCGTAGTCGACCCGACCCTGCGTGTCCAGGGCCTGGACGGCGTGTGGGCGATCGGGGACTGCGCCGCCATCCCCGACCCCCAGGGCGGCACCTACCCGCCGACCGCTCAGCACGCCATGCGGGAGGGCAAGGTGGTGGCCCGCAACGTCGCCGCCGCCCTGCGCGGCCGGCCGCCGGCGCCGTTCCGCTTCCGCACCATCGGCGCGCTCGTCGCGCTCGGGCACCGCAGCGCCGCCGCCGAGCTACGCGGGTGGCGTTTCTCCGGCCTGCTCGCCTGGCTCATGTGGCGCGCCGTCTACCTGGCCAAGCTGCCCGGCTTCGAGAGGAAGGTGCGGGTGCTGCTGGACTGGACGATCGACCTGTTCTTCCCTCGGGACATCGTGCTGACCCAGCCCACCCCCGCCCCGACCCTGCCCGAGGAGATCCGCGCCGGCCGCCGGGAGCGGGTGGGGTGAGCACAGCCGCGGGCCGAGCAGCCCGTGCGAGGGGCCCCTGGCTGGCCGAGGGGGTCGTTCCCGGCGCCGTTGCCGGGCTGGTCGGCGGCCTGGCATTCGGCGCGGCCATGGCCGAACTCGGCGTGCTGCCAACGATCGCCTCCCTAGTCCGGGCCGACTCGGCGGTGGTCGGGTTTGCCGTGCACATGGCGGTCGCCGCGATCGTGGGCGCCGGCTTCGGCGTGCTGGTCACCGGGCAGCGGGCCGGGGCGGGGGAGACGGTGCTGTGGGGGCTCGCCTACGGCGCCCTGTGGTGGTTTCTCGGCCCGTTCACGCTGCTGCCCCTGCTGCTCGGCGAGCCGCTGGCCTGGACCGTGCCGACCGCCCAGGCCCAGTTCCCCAGCCTGCTCGGCCACCTGGCCTACGGTGCCACCACCGGCCTGGCCCTGGTCGTCATCCGCTGGAGGGCGCAATCGGCCGGCGGCGCGCTGCGGGTGACCGCGGGCGGCCTGGCTCGCGGGCTGCTCGCCGGGGTGATGGCCGCCTGGCTGCTGGAGGTGGCCGTGGCGCCCGAGCGCGAGCCGCTCGCGACCTCGGTGGCCATGGGCCGCCAGCCGGAGGTGGTCGCGCTGCTCGCCACCGGGCTGCTTGGCGCCGCGGTCGGCGCGGGCTACGCCCTGCTGTACCCGCGGCCGGTCGACGGCGCGGGCGCTGGCCTGGTCCGAGGGACCGTGTACGGCTTCGTGTGGTGGGTGATCGCCGCGTTGACGCTGCTGCCGGCTCTGGATGGGGCTGGGCTGGCCTGGTCGGCCGCCCGGGCGCGGGACGCCTTCGCCACCCTGCCCGGCTACCTGCTCCTTGGGGCGGCGGTCACGCTCGCCAACCAGTGGCTCGGCGCGCTGGGGCGGCTGCTGTTCGGCGACCATGTCGGCCGCGACAACGAGGAGAGCGCCGGCACGCGCGGGCTGCGCGCCATCGGCCAGGGCGCGCTGGCCGGGGTCGCCGGTGGGCTGGCCTTCACCGTTGTCATGGTCCAGGTCGGCGTCCTCGGCACGATCGCGCGGCTGGTCGGGGCGCGCTCGCCGACCACCGGCGTCGCCGTCCACCTGGTGATCTCGGTGCTGATCGGCGCCTCCTACGGGCTGCTGTTCCGGCGCCAGAGCGACACCGTCGGGTCGGCCCTGGGGTGGGGGGTCGGCTACGGCTTCTTCTGGTGGGTGCTCGGCGGAATCACGCTGCTTCCGGTGTGGCTGGGCGGCGAGCCGGCCTGGACGGCCGCGGCCGCTGCCAGCACCTTCCCGAGCCTGGTCGGGCACCTCGCCTACGGCGCCGCGCTCGGGGTGGTCTTCCACCTGCTGGAGGCGCGCTCGACGCCGTGGTGGGTCAGCCGAACCGAGCTGCAGGCGGCCCGGGTCGCCCGCCGCCGCGAGCAGCTCCGCAGCTCCGCGCCGGCGGTGTGGGTGCTGGTGGTCGTGATCGCGCTGACCATCCCGATCGTACTTGGCCAGGGTGGCGCGCGGTGAGCGCGCGGCAGCGCCGACCCGCCGCGTCGCGCCCGTGGCCTCGCTCGGGTGGTGGGAGTCAGTACCGGTAGCCGGTGGCGGTCGGGCGGCCTTCGCGGTCGTAGAAACCGGCCTGGTCTACCGCGGCCTCCAGCGGCGCGTAGCCGTCGACGCGGCCGGGCCGCCAGGCTCGCAGGCCCTCCAGGTCCAGCAGCGGTCGCACCTCGGGATCGTCGTAGGACATGCCCAGCAGCAGCGCCCGGAAGCGCTCGACGAGCGCCGGCGGGGCGTGGTCGGTGACGGTGAAGTTACAGTGGTCGTAGGCGCCGGTGCGGGCCAGCACCCGGGTGCTGCCCGCCGGCAGGGTGCCGTCGGCCTGGAACCCGGCATGGTTGCCCTCGAGCACGCAGGCGGCGTCGACCAGGCCCGCCACCAGCGCCGCGGCTGCGTCGCGCTCCCCGCCGACATGGTCGCCGTGCTTGCCTGGCAGTACCTCGAAGCTGCGGACCTCGACGTCGACGCCTGGGGTGAGCCCGTGGGCGCGCAGGTAGGAGAGCGGCAGCAGGGTGGCCTGCGGGGAGTCGACCGCGCCGACCCCTACCGTCCGGCCCCGCAGGCCGGCGACCTCGTCGATGGTCGGGTCGGCCCGCACCACGATCACCGACCGTAGGTCGCAGTCGGTGTCACGCATCGCAACGGCGTGGACCTCACGGCCCTGGGCGGCGGCCAGCCGGCGGGCACGCACCCAGGCCAGCGGTGAGTTCCAGGCCACGTCGACGTGGCCGGCCAGGTGCGCCTCGACCAGCCGCTCGTAGTTGGAGTACAGCACGTAGTCCAACCGCAGGCCGTGCCGGGCGAACCAGGCCTTGAACCCCTCCCAGATGGTCACCACCTTGGGGTCGTAGGCGACCGCGCCAACGACCAGGGTGTCGTCCTCCACGTCGTGCTCCTCAGCCGAACAGGTCCATGCCGCACACAACCCGGCCGATGAAGTCGTACAGCGCGTCGCTGGTCGGGGCCATCACCGTCGCCGCCCGGGCGTCGCGGAAGTGCCGCTCGACACCGGCCTCCTTGCGGAACGCGGCCCCGCCGCACACCCGCATGGCCAGCTCGGTCACTTCGACGGCGGCCTCACCGGCGGCCGCCTTGACCTCAAGGACCCGCAGCGTGGTGTCCGGGCGCCCACGCTCGATCGCGTCGAGGGTGTCGAGCAGCAGCGCCCGGGCCTGGTCGGCGGTGCACCGCATGCGGGCGAGGTAGGCGCGGATCGTGGGCAGATCGGCCAGCCTTGTGTCCAAGTGCTCAAGCCGGACGGCGCTGACATGGGCGATCGTCTTGGCGATGGCCGCTTCCATGGTGCCTGCCGCCATCGCGGCGCTCATGCACACAAACCAGGGCAGCACGATCCCCAGCATCGCCTGGTCGCCCTTGCCGTCCTCGCCGAGCATGGCCGAGCTGGGCACCACGACACCCTGGGCGCTCATAGGGTTCGACGCGTTGCCGCGCAGCCCCAGCCCGTCGAACGGGCCGGCCACCTTCAGGCCGGGCGTGTCGGCGGGCACCAGCCACAGCGTGCTCGGCCCCTCGGCCCCGACCGGCCGGCTCGACCACACGTAGGAGTTGGCCTCGCCCGCGGCCGTGACCCAGCTTTTGTGCGCGTCCAGCCGCACGTCGCCGCCGTCGCGGGTCGCGGTCGACACCGGCGTCCAGAAGTGGCTGCGCGAGCCCGCCTCCGAGAACGCCAGGGTCGTCAGGTGCCTGCCGGCGGCGATCGCCTCCCGCGCCGCGCGCGGTCCCAGCGCCTCGACCACTGCGGCCGCCGCGTAGTGCATGCACACTACCATCGCCGTCGAACCACAACTGCGGGCCAGCCGCTCCACGGTCATGCTCGCCGCCCGCAGGCCCTGCCCTTGACCGCCGACCTCGGCGGCGCTCACCAACCCGAGCAGGCCGGCCCGCCCGAGCGCGTCGACGGCCGCGCGGGGGAAGGTGGCGGCCCGGTCGACCTCGGTCGCCACCGGGTCGACGGCCTCGGCGACGAGCGGGTCCAGCTCGTCGAGCCAGGCGGCAGCGGTCATCGGCACGCTCCTTGCGAGGGCACACAGGTCGACGGGTAGGCTACGCAGCCGGTGCGCACCAGCGTCGAACAAAGTTCTTTCAATCCGCGAACGTCCTTGCGACAGGCGTCGGGCACGCCCTGTCAGCCGCGTAGCCTCTCATGCCAGTGTGTCGTCCAACGACGGCGCGGAGGCGACGTTGCTCGACGACGAGGAGTTCCTCGTGCCCTGCCACCAGGGACACGTTGGCGGTAGCCGCCCGGAGCTGGTGCATGCCGTGCCGGTCGGGCCGCAGGGTGAGCCGGCGACCACCTTGTGCCGCCGGCCGGCGCGGCGGGTCGCCCGGGTGTTCGACCCGGCCGCCCCCGACGCCTGCAAGCGGTGCGCCGCCAAGGCGCTCGGCCTGACGCGATAACACCACTCGGCGGACGCGACTTCCTCAAACGGACGAGGTGTCGGCATCGGATCGCTGCCGGAGACGGCTCAAGCGGCCCGCCTCACGGCGCGGACACGCGATCAATAGGCTCCAGATCCGCCACCCAACCGCCGGGCAGGCCTACTACCAGCGCAAACTCGACGAGGGCAAGTCCCGCAAGGAAGCCCTGCGCTGCCTGGAACGGCGGCTACCCGACGCCGTCTACCAGCACCTCATCGCCGACCAGGCGCTCGTGCCACAATACCGGCGTGGCATACGACGAGGGACTGGCCACCCGCATCCGCGAACTGATCGGCGGCGAATCCGGGCTGGCGGAAAAGAAGATGTTCGGCGGGCTCGCCTTCCTGCTCAACGGGAACATGGCCTGTGGTGTCCACGGCGATGACCTGATCGTGCGGACCGACCCCACCGTCTACGAGACGAGCCTGTCCGAGTCCGGCGTCCGGCCGTTCGACCTTACCGGCCGCCCGATGAAGGGCTGGATCCTGGTCGACACGAGCGGGCACGGCGAGGACGACGATCTGCGCCGATGGGTTGACCGGGGCGTGGGGTATGCGCGAAGCCTGCCGCCCAAGTGACCTACCCAGGTCACAGACGGCCAGGCGCTGACCTCCGAGTGCTCCCTCGTTAACCCATCCAGCCGGCAGAGCACCTGGGGCTCCAAACGTCCGCTGCCGATGGACACCCTGCGCGGGCACTACGGCCGCGGCGGGTGAGCAGCACCGGGCGGGCGTTGCTGCGCCGGCAGGCCGCAGGGATTGTCGCGTGTGACTTCTTCACCGTCGACACGATCTGGCTGCGGCGGCTGCAGGTGCTGCTCTTCATCGACCTGGCCACCAGGGTTGGGATGGCGGCGCGGATGCGCTACAAGGTCGGCGCACGGGAGTTGGAGCGCGTCCCGTCATGGGCCCACCGTCCCGACGGGGTCTTCAGGTCGGCCAGGACCGCTCCGGTCGGCCCAACGCATGCGGTGGACGCCGCGGCCGGCCCCGCCGCCTGCGGGATCGAGGCCGACACGCTTGAAGTGCTTGACCAGGATTGGGAAGCCGTGTTGTTGGTCGAGCAGTGCCCTCCCTGTTCGCCGCCGTCCTCGCCCACAGCTGCGAGCTCCTGCAGCCGCACTTGCGTAGCGGTCACTGTGCGATGATCCGCGAATAGTGTCCAGGTTGATCGGAAATTGGTTCGATTTGGCCGTGCAGTCGGAGGCGACATGGACGTCATCGCGCTCATCGGCAGGATCCTGTTCGTGCTCATCTTCGTGGCGTCCGGCACGGTGGGCCACATCGGCCAACGCAAGGGCATGGCCCAGTACGCCGCGTCGCAGGGTGTGCCGGCCGCCGAAGCACTGGTCGTCCTGTCCGGCCTGCTGATTCTGGTCGGCGGGCTGATGGTGGCCCTTGGTGTCTGGGGCGACCTCGGCGCGCTGCTGCTGCTGGTCTTCGTCGTGCCCGCCGCGTTCTGGATCCATGCCTTCTGGAAGATCCAGGACCCCCAGCAGCGCGCGAACCAGCAGGCCCATTTCATGAAGAACATGGCGTTGGCCGGCGGGTGCATCATGGCATTCGCGTTGTTCGCCGGGCTGGGCAACGACCTTGGCCTGACGATCACCGGCCCGCTGTTCCACCTTCGCTGAGATGCTACTGGCTCCGGGACCGGAGGTGGCGATCGTGAAGTACCGCAGGCTGGGCAGGACGGGGCTGCGCGTCTCCGTTGTCGGTGTCGGGACCTGGCAGCTGGGCGGCGAGTGGGGACAACGCTTCACCCAGCACGAGGTGGACATGCTGCTAGGACGGGCACGGGCCCTTGGCGTGAATTTGGTGGATACCGCCGAGTGCTACGGCGACCACCTCGCCGAGGCGCTCGTCGGCGCCGCGATCCACCACCAACGAGACGACTGGGTGGTCGCCACGAAGTTCGGCCACCAGTTCCACCCGGAGGCCATGCAGCAGGACGCCCTGTCGCCTGATCGGGTCCGGACCGACCACTGGACACCGACGGAGGTGGTCGAGCAGTTGGAGGCGTCGCTGCGGGCGCTTCGCACCGATCATGTGGACCTCTACCAGATGCATTCCGGCCCCGACGAGGTCGTCGACCAAGACGACCTGTGGGAGGCGCTCAACCAGCAGGTGGCCAAGGGCACGGTGCGGCACCTGGGCATCTCCCTGGGCAGCAACGACGACGTCTACCAGGCCCGGCGCGCCGCCGAGGTCGGCGCGAGCGTGGTCCAGGTCGGCTACAACCGCCTGGACCGGACCGCCGAGCATGGCGTCTTGCAGGCGTGCTTGGACCAGGACCTGGGGGTGGTTGTGCGAGAGCCGCTGGCCAACGGCTACCTGAGCGGCAAGTACCGGCCCGGCGCCTGGGTCACCGCCAGCACCGACTGGCGCTCCGGCCACGACCCGGCCGAGGTCAAGCGGAAGCTCGCGCTGGTGGACCAGATCGGCCGCACCGAGGTGCCCGAGGGGGTGGCGATGGCGCCGTGGGCGCTTGCCTGGTGCCTGCAGCACCCGGCCGTCAGCTGTGTGGTCGCCGGCTGCAAGTCGGTCGAGCAGGTGGAGTCCAACGCCAGGGCCGCCGACCTGGATCTGGTCCGAGACGATCACCCCCAGGCAACCGTGGCGTCGTAGGGCGCAGCGGAGACAAGGCTGGTCGGCCAGGGCACGGAGCGTGAACGCGTAGGCGCGCGGGTTTGGGGACTGTCGAGGGGTGTCGAAGAAGGTGCCGGCCGCCGCGGCGAGCCTTGCGGTGGCGGTGGTGGCGACGAGCAGGGTGCAGGAGCGCGAGAATGGACCGCTGACACCGGGCCGTTCAGGAGCTGACCATGGCAACGCTTGGCTTCCTCGGACTCGGCGCGATGGGGGCGCCGATGGCGACCCGCCTCATCGAGGCCGGCCACCAGGTCACGGTGTGGAACCGGACGGGTTCCAGGGCCGCGGCGTTCCAGGGCAGGGCCGCGATCGCCGACTCGCCGGCCGAGGCCGCGCGCGGCATGCAGGCGGTGATCACGATGCTCGCCACTCCCGCTGCGCTGTCGGAGGTCCTGTTCGGCGACCACGGCGTCACTGTCGGCATCGAGCCGGGGACCACGCTGATCGACATGTCGACGGTCGGTCCCGACCACGTGCTCGAGGTCGCCGGAAGGCTCCCCGAAGGCGTCGAGTTCGTCGATGCGCCGGTGCTGGGCGGCGTGGCCAACGCCGTGGACGGCACCCTGCAGATCTTCGTCGGCGGCAGCAAGGCGTCGTTTGCCCGCTGCAGGGACCTGTTGGCTCCGCTGGGCACGCCGGTCCATCTCGGCCCCACCGGCGCGGGGGCGGCGATGAAGCTGGTGGCCAACGCCACCCTGGCCGGCCTCATGAGCCTGGTCGGGGAGGCGCTCGCGCTGGCTGACGGGTTCGGCCTTGACCCGGAGCGGGTCATCCCGGCCCTGCTGGACTCACCCATCGGCCCGGCGCTGTCGCGCAAGCTCGACAAGATCGAAGGCGACCACTACACGCCGAGCTTCAAGCTGTCGCTGATGCGCAAGGACCTCGGCTTGGTGCTGGACACGGCCGAGCGTCGCGAGGTCGAGCTCAAGCTGGTCCAGGGCGCGGCCCGGTGGATCGAGCAGGCGGAGCAGCATGGTCTTGGCGGCTATGACTACTCCGCCGTCGTCGCCCAGATCAGGGGCCGAACGGCCACGGGCTGAGCAGGTCGCCGGAATTGGAGGGGACGCCTTCCCGCCCGAGGCGCCGTCGTCGCCTTCCCGTACGCCCCCGGTGTCTTCTTCGTCGCGATCGCATGGCGATGGCCGGCCGGCGCTGGGCTTCCCCGCTCCCCGGCGCGCAAGGCCCGGCGTCGAGGAGCTGTGCGGGACGGTCGATGGCGTCGGGAGAGTCTTCGCGGTTGAGCACGATGGCTTCCTGATGCCCTGCCACCCGGGGAGCGGCGGTCAGTCCGGCGCGGACGTCTCGGGTGAGCTGCTAGTGCCGGTCGGCCCGGGGTGCGAGGAAGGTCATGGTGGGTGCGGTCCGGGTTGGTGCGCTGGTCATCGAGGGCCTTCCTGGGAGAGGGGGGTGAGCGTGACGCCGGTCCCGGTGAGCTCGACGACGTGCCGGTCTGGCACTTCGGTCCAGCCTGGGGTGTCGTCGAGCGGCTCCGACGCGGCGACCAGGCCCGCGTGCTCGGGGCCGGCGCGGGTGAACAGGGTGGGGGAGCGCATGCCCGCGGCCGCCCGGATCCCGACGAGCCGCTGGCCGTCACAGGCCAGCAGCGTGAGCGTGGCGGCCTGGCCAGCGTGGGCGCAGGCCCGTTCGACCTCGTGGACGGCGCCGGCGAGCGCGCTGGCCAGGCCGTGGCCGGGCTGCCGGCGGCGGTGGTGCAGGGCGGTGAGAAACAGCACCACGGAGTCGGTCAGCACGCCCGCGGCGGTGAGCAACTCGTCGGGCAGGCGTTCCAGCAGCGCTCGTCCGACTCTGCCTGGGAACCCGCCGACGCGGCCGTTGTGAGCCAGGGCCACGCCGTCGCGGACGAAGGGGGCGACGGCGTCGGGGCCGAACGGCAGGCCCGGGGTCGCGGACCGGACGGCGGCGAGCTGCGCGACCCCGCACAGCCGGGCGGCGAGAGGCAGCAGGTTAGGGTCTGACCAGGGCGGACGTTCGGTGACGTAGCGCAGCGGCTCGGCGTCCCCGGGCGGCCACCAGGCCACGCCGGTGCCGTCGACGTTGACGGTGCCCTCGTGCTGCATCCTGGGCTGGTAGGCCTGGACGGTGAGCGAGTGCGGCGGGTCGCTGAGGAGGACCGCGAGCGGCACGGCCGCGCCGAGGTAGCCAGCCATGCGGCACATCAGCCCACGTCCCAGGCGAGCCGTACCCCGGAGAAGAGCTGTCGACGCTGGGGGTGGTCCCAGTTGCGGAACGTGGCCCGGGCGACCCACCGGGAGGTCGCCCAGGAGGCGCCCCGCAGCACCCGGTAGTCGCCGCCGAAGAAGACCTCGCTGTACTCGGGGTAGGGGAAGGTGGTGTAGCCGGGACAGCCGGTGAACGGCGACGAGGTCCACTCGTAGACGTCGCCGAGGAGCTGCTCGACCCCGTAGGCCGACGCGCCGGCCGGGTAGGAGCCGACCGGGGCCGGGCCCCACGCGCCGTGGTCGAGGTTGGCGTGCGCGGGTCCTGGTGAGGTCTCGCCCCACGGGTAGGTCCGGCTGCGGGCGGCCTCGGGGTCCCAGGTGGCCGCCTTCTCCCACTCGGCCTCGGTGGGCAGCCGGCCGCCGGCCCAGCGGGCGAACGCCTCGGCCTCGTGGTGGCAGATGTGCTGGACCGGCTCGCGGGGGTCCAGCGGCAGCACGTGGTCGAAGCGGCGGACGAGCCAGCCGCCCGAACCGTCGGGCAGCCAGCCCTGCGGGGTGGCGTGGCCGGTCTCCTGCCGCCAGACCCAGCCCGCCTCGGTCCAGTACTCGGGGCGGTCGTAGCCGCCGGCGGCGACGAAGACGGCGAAGCGCCGAGCCGTGGCGGGGAACCGGTCGATCGCGAACGTCGGCACGTCGACGCGGTGGGCCGGCCGCTCGTTGTCGTAGGCGGCAGTGCGGTCGTCGGTGCCCACGGGTTGTAGACGTGGTCGAGGTCGGGGTCGTGGGGCGCGCGCCCGTCCAGCTCGCGGAGCAGCCACAGCTCCTCGAAGTTGCCCACGTGGCCGACGTCCCAGACCAGCGGGCCCATGATGGGGTTGTGCTGGCGGTGCAGGGCGTCGTCGTCGAGCGGGTCCACCAGGCCGAGCAGGCGCCGCCGGACGGTGGCCAGCTCGCCCTCGAGCCGGCGGCGCAGGACGCTGGCCGGCACGGGGGCGCGGCTGGGGTGATCAGCTGGGTGCATCTGCCTCACCTCGATCGGGTGCTGATGCAGGGAGCGGGCTCGGCGGGTTCGGCGGCCCACGCCAGTCCCGCGGACGGTCCCCGGGTGAGCGCATCGCGGAGTTCGTCGGCCGGGCAGCGGCCTCGAAGGGTCAGGCGGTCCAGGAACTCCTCGGCCGCGCCGCAGGTCGGATGGGCCGAGGTAGCCGGCGGGCAGCCGCCCGGCCCGGCGAGGGCGAGCGACCAGGTCTCCACGGCCAGCGCGCACAGCTCCGGGTCGGCCACGCCGGCGGTGGCTGCCCGGTGCCAGAGCCGCGGCAGGCGGGATCGGTGGCGCTCGAGGAGCGCGCGCGTCTGGCCGCGCGCCGCCGGGTCCTCGAGGAGGCCGGCGAGCAGCGTCACTGGCACCGGCCGCCACCGGGCCGGCACGGCGTCGATCGCGCGCAGCTCGAGGAAGCCGCGCGGGCGGACCTCGAGGAACAGGGTGGTGAGGTGGTAGCGGAGGTCGTCGACGCTCGGCCGGCCGTGGCGCGGGTGCCCGTGCCCGAGCCAGTCGCCGAACGTCCAGCCGGGCCGGCCAGGCTCCCACGTGGTGTTGGTCCGCCGGACCAGCAGGACGTCGGCGGCCATGGCGGCCTGGGTGAGCTGGTCGACCGGGTCGGCGCTGGAGCCGGCGACCAGCCGGGCGGGGAAGCCGGTCCGGGTCGGGTCCAGCCGCTGCCAGGTGCGGGCGCGGACCGAGACCACGCCAGGGCCCGGGCTGGACGCGAAGGTTGCGCAGGCGACCGGTGCCACGAGGTTGGCGACCAGCCACCGCTCGTCCCGCTGCCCGGGGTCGCCGAGGTCCAGGTTGACCTGGAAGGCGCAGGTCCGGGTCATCATCGCCGCCACGCATGACGACCTCCTACCGCACCTGTCGAGCCGGACGAGCCAGTAGGGTACGACCCGCCAGTGACAGCTCCCAGAGGGTGCTCGACCTACCGTCTGGTCAGTTCAGCTCGGCGTCGCAACTCATCATGGACCAGCCGGCTTCCCGGCCGGCCCAGGTCGATGAAGCGCCGGGGTGGTGGCGGGCGGCCACGGCGAGTGTGTAGCGTCGAGCGCTGATGCGCATGGGGAGACCAGGGCGGTAACCTGACCGGTCGGAGTTCGGGTCTGGCACCCAGGCCATCCTCCCAGGGAGCGAGACGATGCCGACACTGACAGGAATCATCCGTGCTGCGAACCAGCCGGCCCAGTGGGCATACGTCCAGGTCCGCAGCCCGGCGGGCGACTTCCAGGGCGAGGTGCGCGCCGACGCAGACGGCCGGTTCACGCTGTACCCAGGGCCTGGCCGGTGGCGCCTGGTGGTGTGGGCGCCCGGGCTTGGCCGGACCGAGCGTGACCTCGACGTCGGCCTCGCCGACCTCGACGTCGACTTGGAGCTGTCAGGCTCGCCGGAGGGTGGCGGCGGTTGAGCGACCGACCTGGTCGCCGACGCCCAGGTGACGGTGGCCGACATCCGGGGCTTCGAGCGGGGCAACGGCCAGATCTTGCGGGGCTCGGCGGTGCTCATGCACTCCGGCTGGGAAACGCGAGCCGGCGACCCCGTCTGGTCGCCAAGGGCGACCGCGACCGTACGGTGGCGGGCTGGGTGGGGGCGATGCGGAAGTGGCCGCCGCCCGACCAGTCGAGCAAGCGGGCGAACACCGGCCTGGCGTCGAAGCGGTGAAAGCAGCACCAGTCGATCGAACCGTCCCGAGAGACGAGGGCGGCCGAGTGGCAGTCGCTGAGCATCGCGTGGTCGGCGATCGGCGGGTATGCGCCCGCTTCGCGGCTGGCCTGCCCGGGCCCGGTCGGCCGCGCCGGCTCGTCGAGCTGCACTGCGCCGGCAGGCTGCGGCGCCGGCAGGTTCACGACGCGCTCGCCTCGACACGTGAGCGTGGGTCGGTGCGCAGCAGGCCGTGCAGGGCCGAGGTGACGGTGCGGGCGCCGGTGGCCTGCACGCCGCGCAGCGACATGCACAGGTGCTCGGCCTCCACCACGACCCCGACGCCCTTGGGCGCCAGCTGGGCCTGCAGCCAGTCGGCGACCTGCTTGGTGAGCCGCTCCTGGAACTGCAGACGGCGGGCGAACAGCTCGACCACACGGGCCAGCTTCGACAGCCCCAGGATCCGCCCGGCCGGCAGGTAGCCGACGTGGGCGACCCCCACAAACGGGCGGGCAGCAGCGGACACGTCGGATCCTTTCGGCTGCAGTGGGCGACAGTGGCTGCAGGCGAGCGGCGTCGGGGTGGCGGCGGCGCCGCTCGCCTGCTGCGCCTCAGAGCTGCGTGGCGTGGTGGGCGGGCCGGAACGCGGTGGCGAGCCGCGCCAGCGCCAGCGCCGCCAGCAGCAGGCCGAGGTCCCGCAGGGCGATGTCGTAGTGGCTGCCGAGCAGCAGCAGGTTGCCGATGATGCCGGCCAGCCAGGCGGCGACCAGGTAGCCGCCGACCTTTACGTGGCCGAGCGCGGTGTCCCCGCCAGCCGGGACGACGCCGCCCACGCGGTCGGCATCAGCCGGCCCCTGGCCGCCTACCACCTCGACAAGCTCATCGACGACGGCCTGCTGGAGGCCCGCTACCAGCGCCGCAGCAGCCGCCGGGGACCCGGCGCCGGCCGCCCGGCCAAGCACTACGTCCGCGCCGACCGTCAGATCGAGCTCAGCCTCCCCGCCCGCGACTACGCCGCCCTGGCCGAGCTTCTCGCCCGCGCCGTCGAGGCCGACCCCTCCGGCGCCGCCCAGGCCGCGCTCAACCGCGCCGCCGGCAGCCTCGGCGCGGAACTCGGCACCGAGGCAGCCACCCACATCCAGCCCGGTGGCGACCCTGCCCGCGTCCTCGCGGCGGTCCGCCAGGCGCTGGCCCGCCGCGGCTACGAGCCCTACGACGACGCCGGCGGCACCATCCGGCTCCGCAACTGCCCCTTCGACCGCATCGCCGCCGACCACCGTGACCTGGTCTGCGGGGCCAACCTCGCCATGCTCGAGCCATGCTCCGAGGCCTCACCGACCACCTCGGCGGCGACCCGCCCGTCCGGGCCGAGCTGGACCCACAGCCCGGACGTTGCTGCGTCGCGTTGACCAGCGACAGCACTGTTGCATCTAGCGATCAGTCGCCCTGACGTCCTCCACTGGGCGCCCTCGATGCCGCTGATGACCGCCGTGATCGAGAGCTTTGAGTAGCTCTCGCAGCCCTCTGCATGGGAAGCGGCTCCACTCGGCGGCTCGTCGACGACGACCCTCGCCCAGATGCAACAGTGCCAGCAGAGTCCCTCAGGGGGAGGTCCAGGACTCCCCTGGCCCTTGGGCTCAGGCGAGGAGGCGGTGGGACCGCCCCAGCTCGCGCCCGTGGCCGTCGAAGGCGACCACGACCGAGCCCTGGCGGGGCTGTTTGACGAACCCGCCGAAGGCGTGCCAGGTGCGCGGGCCTGGGACGTCGAGCAGTTCCAGCGCGACCGTGGGGTGTCCGGCGGGTGGCTGGTAGACCACCCGAGCGGTGGCCCGGGGCACGATCCCGAAGACAAACTGCTCGTGGCCGGCGCCCGCGGTGAGCACGTCGGGTCGCGGCACCGGCCCGGTCCGCTCCCGGTTCATGCCGGCGAACCCCCAGGGCTTGCCCGGCGCGTCGCGCCACTCCCAGTCCAGCAGGACGCTCCCGTCACCCGGCCGCCAGCCGAACCGGTAGTCGCCGCCGTGGCGCCGCCCTTGGAGCAGCGGCCGCAGGTCGCGCATGGGGTAGATCGTGTCGCGCACCCGCAGCCGGAGCCCGCGGCCGTCCGGCTTGTCCAGGCGTAGCTCCTCACCGCCGATGGCCCAGCGCACCTCGCCTTCCATCACGTCGACGAATGCCGCCTCGACGTCGCCACGGGGGCCGCTGCACTTCATCTGGGTGCCGAGCACCTGCCCGAGGCGCAGCAGGCCGGCGTCGATCCGCACCTGCCCGCCGTAGTGGTTGCAGGCCGTGGCGCTCCACCCGCCCTCGCCGTCGAAGCGGAGCACGGCGTCGACGTCCGGCGGCGGGCTCCAGGTCCTCGACGGCGCCACGACCTGGGTCAACTGCCACTCCGTGCGGGTCAGCGGCTGGTCGTGTCCTGCGGCGGCGCCCCAGGACGCCTGGTCGGTCTGGCCGCGGTCGGCGCAACCGGCCGCTCCCATGAGCAGCGTCACCACCATCCCGGCCAGCAGCCATCCGCGCATGCCTCTCTGACGCGCCGCGGGCGGGGATGGTTCCGGCACCCTACGAGGACCTGGCTCAGCGGTCGGCCGGAGTGGGCCGACCCGGCTCGAGGTTGCGCTTGAGCCGTTCGAGGTCGCCGTGGACATCGCGGCGGACGCGGCCGGCGAGCAGCGGCGCCGCCACCCGGTAGAAGCCGCCGGAGTCGCCCTGCACGCGGATGCTGGCTCGGGTCCTGGTGCCGTCGTCGGCGAAGCGGTAGGTGACCACCATGGGGAAGGGGCTGCGGATGGACCGCATCACCACGCGCTCGGCCGGCTCGACCTCGGTGACCTCGAGCACGTAGTCGATGCGCTTGCCGAGGAACCGGGCGACCCGGCGGACCTGCGTGCCGACCCGGACCGGCGGGTCGGTGAGCAGCTCGACCTGGGTGACACCCCCGATCCATTCGGTGTCGTGGGCCGGGTCCATGGCATAGCCGGCGACCTGCGGCCGGGGCCGGTCGATGGTGATCGTCTCCTCGACGTCGACGCTCATCGCGTGCCTCCTCCGGCGAGCGGGTTCGGGGCCGCGCCCGGCCCCTGGTAGGGAAGGGAAGGGACGGATCGCCGGGCGGCGTCCGGCGCTCGGCGACCGCGCCGAGGCGGCCCAGGTACCGCCGCCACCCGTCGGCGTGCAGCGGCCGCGATCGGCACCTGGAGGAATGCTACATGCGCTCGGCTTTGACGACCTTCGCTCCTACCTGCAGGCCCGCTGCGACGTCGGCAACAGCGTCCCCCGGATCGCCACCGAGCTTGGGGTGAGCGACTGGCAGGTGCAGGCGGCGCCGACGCGGCTCCCGATTCGGCTGGCCCCGACCGCAGCGGCTGGCAGCACAGCGGCGGCGACACGCCGAGGAGCGCATTGCCGCCCGTGTGACCGAGTTGGGCTTCATCGAGGTGGGCGCCTACCCGTCATCGAGGTGGGCGCCTACTGGCGGATCGGGTGGTGCGACGCCCGAGCGGGTGCGAGCATCGGGACCCGACCCTCACGTCGTGCGCCCGTCGAGGAGGTCGCCGACGGCGGCGATGCCCGCTTGGATGGAGCGTTCGGTGAGGTTGCCGAAGCCGAGGACGAGCTGCTCGGTGCAGACGGCGTCCTCGTCCTCACCTACGAGCCGGCACGAACGGAAGGGCGGCGGTCGGGCTCCCAGTAGCAGCCGTTGACCACGGTATCCTCATCATGTCCGTGAGGATCCTCCGTGGCCAGGCGGTGGGCCATTCACCCTCGCAGCTACACAATCTGCGCGCTGGGCTCGTCCGGCCTCGGGATCCTGCGCCCGTCGACGACCTCGCCCAGCCGGGTCAGCCCGCAGCCAGCGCTGCACGTCGTGGACGGTCGCCGGCCCGGGCGGGTGGGTCATAGGGCCAGACCGACTCTCCTGCATCGTAGACTTCCTTGCCGGCAGCCACACCACTGAGACGGGAACAGCCGCATGACCGATGCGTCGTCTGCGCAGGTCCCAACCAGCGCAAACTTCATCAATCCCGAGGCAATGCACCCTCCCACCGGCTACACCCATGTGGTCGAGGTGACGGCGGGTCGGCCGGTCTACATCGCCGGTCAGGTCGCCCTCGACCCTACGGGCGCGCTGGTTGGCCCAGGCGACATCCGCGCGCAGGCGCGGCAGGTGTTCGAGAACCTGCAGGCCGCGCTCCAGGCGGTCGGGGCCAGCTTCCAGCAGGTGATCAAGCTCAACTACTACCTGGTGGACGCCACCCAGCTGCCAGTGGTTCGCGAGGTCCGCGACGAGTACGTCAACACCGAGCAGCCACCGGCGAGCACGGCCGTCGAGGTCCGGCGGCTGGTTCGCGATGACCTGCTCATCGAGGTCGAGGCGGTCGCAGTGATCGCGTCGTTCCAGCCTATGAGTTCGACAGCGTAGACGTCGGGTGCCGCGTTCTTCGGGATGCCAAGCGAGATGCCGCTGTCGAGCATCCTAAGGGCCCTCCGCTAGGGCCCTCCGCTCGACAACTTGTGCAAGCTCGGCCCTCTGGCCCGGGCAGGCTCCTTCTGGAATGCCAATGTTGCTGAGCGGCGAGCCCTAAGTGTTCCATTAGGGGTCCCCGCTTGGTGACTTTGCCAGGTATGAGTCGTTGAACAGAGATAGGTAGCTCGCGACACGACAGCGGCCGCCGAGATCAATCGTCCGCAGCCGGAGCGAGAAGCTCTCCGAGCGTGGCTGCCGTTGGGCGGACTTCGCGCACCAGGTGCGGAGTGAGATGGTGAGTCGAGTCTGGAATGGTTAGTTTGACATTGCTCCTCGCAAGCTGGAAAGTTGCGCGGCTTGTCTAGGCTAAGCCGACATGTGACGGATTTGACCCTAAGAAAGATCCACGAACAGAAAGCTCCACGAACGACGACAGTGCGAAGTCGTTGCTGATGTTTCGGGAGGCAAACACCCTGATGGCTGCAGATCAAAAGCGTGTCTCGCGGGTCGCCTGCATGTGCGTCCTGGCGATCGGCCTTGCAATGTACCTGGCTCTGGTCCCTCAGCCAGCCTTCGCCGCGGACCTGCGCGTCCCCGGCAACTTCCCCACCATACAGGCCGCGCTCGACGCCGCCGCCCCCGGGGACACGGTGCTGGTCGACCCCGGCGTGTACCACGAGAACCTCGATTTCCACCAGAAGGACGTGAGGCTCCAGAGCACTGGTGGGGCAGCGGCGACCACGATCGACGTGGCGGGCGGGACGGCGGTCACGATCGGCCCGGCGGGAGCCCTCATCGGATTCACGGTGACGGGGGCGGCGGAGTACTTCGGGGCGGCGATGAGCGTGTCCGGCATCGGGACCGTCGTCCAGGCCAACGTCTTTGACGGCAACACCCAACTGGCGGGAGGCTTCGGGGCCGCCATCGGGGGCAACAGCGCATCACCGGTCATCGACGGGAACGTCTTTCGCAACAACTCCTGCGACACCCAGTTCCTCTCCGGAGTGGTCAGCTTCATCAACACCTCCTTCCCTCGGATCACGAACAACCTCTTCGAGCACAACCCCTGCCGCGCGATCAACATGACCCTTCCCCTCGAGGCCGCGCCGGTCGTCGTCAACAACACCATCGTCGACAACCAGGTTGGGGTGCGCGTCGACGCGCGGGTGCAGACCGCAGGCCAGATCTATCGCAACAACGTCGTGGTCGGGAACCAGATCGGGCTGCAGGTCGACTTCGGAACAGAGTCCCAGAACCCGACCTGGGAGAACAATCTCGCGTTCGGCAACGTGACCAACTATTCGGGAATCGCCGACCAGACAGGTCTTGCCGGCAACCTCTCGGCGGACCCGATGTTCGTGAACGCCTCACAGGATGATTACCACCTCCAGCCCGGCTCGCCGGCGATCGACGCGGGGACCGGCCAGGGCGCCCCGAGCACCGACTTCGACGGCAACCCCCGTCCGGTGGATGGCGACGGTGACGGCGTCGCGACGGTGGACATTGGGGCGTACGAATTCCAAGGGGCGGTCTCTGTCCTCCGGGTCACCATCGATATCATGCCGGCGACCGAGACCAACCGCATCAACATTCATAATCACAACACGGTTCCAGTGGCTGTCCTCTCTGCAGAGGGCTTTGATGCGACGGCCGTCGTGGACAGGACCTCTCTCACGTTCGGCAGGACCGGCGACGAGCACAGCCTCGTCAGCTGCAACAGGAACGCGCAAGACGTGAACGGGGACGGTCGCCGCGATCTGGTGTGCCGTTTCTCGATCCAGCTGGCGGGGTTCCAGCTCGGCGACACGGAGGGGATCCTCAAGGGGAGGACGGTCAACGGAGTGCCGCTCGAGGGAAGGGACTCGATCCAGATCGTCAGCTAGAGCCGACCGCCTCAACAACCTGATCCTCGGCTCCCCGCTGACCCCGGCCGGCCGACAGTCCGCGCTGGCCATCGCCGCCTCCACGCGGACGGGGAGAGCGTGTCCGGCCCCCGGGGCACGACACGGCTTTCTATGCGGCCACCGAGCCACAGGGAGTCGGGCAGTTCCTGTTCGAAGAAGACGTACGACGCCGTGGCGCCGTCCCACGAGAACCACAGCCGGTTCTTCCGGCCGAGGGATACCTGGCTCACAACCACCGAGCCCGCCGCACCGCCGTAGGTCTCGAACAGCACCGTGTCGCAGGATGCGACACTGCCCGGCTCTGGCCGGCGGTCGACAATCGCGGTGAGCCACCACTCGAGCAGGGAAGTAACGTGACCCGGTTGAGCGTGTTCGCCGAGATCGAGGAGGCCGTGGCCGCGATCGCCGCCGGCGAG
>DASYUT010000357.1 GCA_036000965.1 Actinomycetes bacterium | reverse complement strand
TCTACCCGCCGGCAGCTCCGTACCGGTCGCGCTGGGTGCCAAGGGCCTGCGCGATCGCGACCCATGACCTGGCCTGTGAGGCCTTCACCTCGGCCCTGCGCAGATGCTTCTCGATATCGATGTTCGAGCGACCCTCCTCCGTGTCGATCTCGTCGTACAACGCCTCGGACGCGAGCAGCGCCGCATGGGCCCGCCGCATCGCCTCATCCAAACTGAGCTCGTTCCACCCGGTCATCGTGCTGCTCCTCCCCCGGTCGCCGACCGGTCTCTGGCGGGGCTGTGCCTCGATCATCGCGCACGCGGTGCGGTTCGGTCGCTGCCGCGGGCTGGCCTACACGCTGGGGGCGGTGGTGTACGCGCGGTGCCGGCCGGACCCGGCCCCGGCGGTCTTCGGCTACCACGAGGTCTTCCACCTGCTCGTCGGGGGCGGCGTCGCCGCGCATTTCGCCGCGATCACCCTGGTCGTCGTGGCGGCATGAACCAGCGGGGTGCGCCTGCGCAGGCTCCCGCGACGTTACCGCGCAGCCCCGGCGCGTTCGCCGGCCCGGATGGGGTGCTGCCTGCTGCACGCTGGCCGCGGTGGTGCGGTGCGGCGGCGTGCTAGGGTCCCGAGTTACTGATTCACTTCATATTCATGGCAGTGAATCTGCTGGTCAGGGGATCGAGAGCCGCCTGAGAACATCAACGAATCAACGATTCGGGACACCAGGGTCCGTGCCGCAAAGGTGCATGTTCAGCTCCGCAGCCGCGGTCGAGCTTGCCCCGAGCCGCCGGCGCCACCTGGCGTCGGCGTGGCCGAGACCTCCGAGTCGCCGGAGGGAGGCGCAAGCAGTCATGACTGTTGGAACTGTCAAGTGGTTCAACGCTGACAAGGGCTTCGGCTTCATCAGCCCCGAGTCGGGCGAGGACGTCTTCGTGCACTTCAGCGCGATCCAGGCCGCCGGCTACCGCTCGCTGGACGAGGGGCAGACCGTCGAGTTCGACATCACCCAGGGCCCCAAAGGCGCCCAGGCTGCCAACGTGCGACCCGTCGCCGCCCAGTAGCCGCCTGCCGGCAACGACCCCACCTGCTCGGCGGGGTGGGGTTGTTTCCCCTGCACGGCACGGCCATCGGCGAAGCGGTGCGCGGCACGCCGTGCGCGCCTGGCAACGGCCGCGCCTGCGGTCGCGGGGATCCGCGGAGCCCGGGTGTCTGGCGGGAGATCGGTCGGGGAGCCCAGCGCCTACCAGCACCCTCCGTGCCGGGAACCCGCCACAGCCCGTTGTCGCAGCGCGATCGTAGCGGCGGCTCACCGCGCAGGTCAGGGTGCGGGTGACGCCGCCCACCGCGTGGACGCGGGCGACCGCCAGGCGGCCCAGCTCGTCGAGGCCGGGCGCGGGGGACGCGAGCGATGACGTCGTCGGGCCGACGAGGTCCTCGGCCCGCTCGGCCCGCTCAAGGTCTCTGACCGCCCGGGCGGCCCAGGCCGCCCGCGTCGACCTCGGCCTGGATGAGCACGTACGCGCTGAGCATTCCTGCCTGATCCTCCTGGGCTTGACCGTGCTGCTGTGCTGCTCCCCAGGCCAGCTCCCGGCCGGGTCGTCGCCGCTGGGAACGCGGCGCATCCTACGTGCGGCCGGGGGCCGCGCTCCTACGGGGGTTGCGGATCGCCTCACCGGCCCCGTCCGGCGGGAGGCTGCCCGCGCGATAGGCCCGCGCCGCAGCTCGTTCTGGTACCTAGACTCCGGAACGAAAGAACCCCGCCGTGGCGGGGTTCTCGGCTCGGCTGGCTCAACGCTACGAGCCATTCGGGAAGGGCTCCATGGCAGGAACAGGATGCGGCAAGACGAGCTGCAAGGCCGTCGCCAGCGCGGAGCCATCCTGGCGTAGCTCGTAGGGCATCATCACGTAGGTGCTGTTCGGATCGAGCCAGCGGGGCAGCTCCGCGGCCACCGCCTCCCACACGTCCTGCGGGGCGGGCAATGGCGGTTCCAGCAGCTCGAACGCCGCCTGAACCCTAGCGGCGACGTCGTTTCCCCCGAACACCTGAAACTCGCTACCGTCGCTCCCGATCGCCGCCCACGGGTGGAGCAGGCCATCCCCGCTGATGCGATAGATGACGCACAGCGAAAAGACCGGCGCGGTCATCGTGGAGGACGCGCCGCACGGCGCTGGATGGCCTGCAACTCCAGGTCCGGCACGTACGGGGCGAGGCCGTTGAGATCGAGCGTCCACGGGCCCTGGCTCCGGCGCTCCCACACCCGAAACACCGCCTCGATGTAGGTGTCTGCCTGACGCGCTGTCCAGCCGTTCACCCTCATTAGGTGGACGCGGGCCTGGGCACCCTTGCCGCGCAGGTTAGCCAACCCGTAGTGCTTGACCTGGTGGCAAGCTGGACACAGCGCGATCATCCGCACCAGCTTTTGCATGCGGGTCGGGTCCTCGTAGCGCCACACCTCGTGGCACTCCACCGGATGCTCGGGACCCCGGCCGCCGCAGAGTTCGCAGCGGTAGCGAGCCTGCCGGTAGACCTGGCGGCGGATGCGATCCCAGGTGGGCGCGTCCACTAGGGCGCGGACATTGTTGTACCAGCTCGTCTTTGGCACCAGCTCGACAGTCAGCCGGGCCGGCGGGGCGACCACGACCGGCGGTGGCGGCGGCTCGAAGGCCGCCACCTGTTCATGGGCCGCCCGGCGCCACCCGGCAGGTAGCAGGCGCTTCAGTCCCCGCGGCGTGGATCGGTTCTCCATCACTCTGTCCGCCGGCCCGGTCGCCTCCGGGCCGCGGCCTGGCGCCGCGGCGTGCGGCTGCTGCATGAACCGGCGGGCCTCCTCCGCGCTGAGGGTGCGGACGTAGGAGCCGGACCCGAACGCGAGGGTGTCGCCTGGTCTGGTGCCGAAGTCTTCGGGCAGCTCGTCCTCCTCGCCAAGATGGCGGGGGAACTCGTCGCGGTGCATGCTGCCAACCTCCTTCACCCGGCGCCTCGACCGGGGCGTCCCTGCCAAGAGTCTATCGTGCACTCCGACAGTTCCGGCGCAAACGGTATTGTTGACGCTTAAATGTCAAACGCCGCAGAACCGCTCGGAATGTCACCCCTGCTACCCGGCCTCCCGCTCGCAGTCGTCACGCCCGCGCACCCGGGCAGGCAGGCGCTCGACGGTGCTGCGGGCCGCCTGCCATGCCCGCCGCTGCCGGAGATCCCCACGTGGTTCCGGGCCGAGCAGCTCGGCGAGCCGGTCGTCCCGCTTGACGTGGTGGCCCTGGTTCCGGGGCAATGGAGACGCCACGCCGGGCTGCCCGCCGACTGGCCGCTCGCTCAGGGCCGCAGCTGGCTCCGCTCGCCCTTCATGCTCAGCCTGCCTGGATTTATCGATGCCGTAGGCGCGCCGGTAGCCGTCGACCTGGCCGGCCGCCGCGCGCCACGCCTGCCGCGCCATGCGGTCCTCGGGGAGGGAGCCGAGCACCGCGACCAGGTCGGCGGGCGGGTCCAGCTCGAGCGCGCGGGTGTCGGCACGCCGCCGCCAGGCCAGCTCCCGGCCGACCGCCTGCCGCTCGGCGACCAGATCGGCGTGGGCTTCCAGCCACCCCGCCCGCCGCTGCTGATGCCGACGGAGCTGCCGGGCGTCCTCGCCGGCCCGGTCGGCACGGCGGGTCGCGGTCACGAGCTCGCGGCCGCCGACCCCGGCCGCCCGCAGCTCGCGCAGGTGCTGCTCCCGCTCGGCATGGCGGGCGGCGGCCCGGGCCGACTCGTGGTGGCGGTCCCGGGGCGCCGTGGCGAGCAGCTCGTCGAGCCGGTCCCGCTCGGCGCGCAGCTCCCCGGTCGCCATCCCCCGCAGGTCCACCAGCCGCCTCGCGTCGCTGGCCAGGGTCGGCGACCGGTCGCGGCCCATCGCCGCCGACAGCCGCTCATACCCATCCACCGGCGCGCGGTTGTCGGGGGTGTGGTCGAGGTCGGCGGGGCGCTCCTCGGGGCCGGTGACGGTGTAGATGCGGGTCAGGTGGCGGGCCCGGCTGAGCACCACAAACAGCCACTGGGCGTCCTCCCGGCCGGTCACAAACGGCAGCGAGGTCCACTTCGTCAGCCCCTGGGCCTTGTGCCCCGTGGTCGCATAGGCCAGGTCCACCCGGGGCGGCGCCCCTGGGCGGTCCCGCCCGTCCAGGTAGCTGGCCGGCAGGGTCACGGTTGCCCCCTCGGGCGCGCCGCGGCCCTTGGCGTCGGTGTTGTCGCCGATCTGGATGGTCAGCGTCCGCGCCTGGGGGTCGATTGCGGTGACGGTCCCGCGGGTGCCGTTGGCGACCTCGAGGCGGGCGAGGGCGTTCTTGCCGCACACCACCCGATCCCCCACCGCGACACTCCGCCCCGCGACCTCAAGACGGTCGGGGCCGAGCTGGCCGGC
>DASYUT010000356.1 GCA_036000965.1 Actinomycetes bacterium | reverse complement strand
CAGCAACCACGCCAGCATCGAGCGAGGAAGAGGACGACACGAGCCTGCTGATCCGATCGCCCACCTGGCCGGGTACACTGCCAGCATGAGCGCACAAGCCAGCCCGGCCGGCCGGGTCGAGCCACCCGCGCGAACGCCCGCATCGGTCCGGGCCGAGCTACCCGAGGCGCTACACGCCCAGTTCGACACCGAGTACCGGGCCGCGCTCGAGGAGGCCAAGACCACCTACCAGCTCGACCGGTTGTACGAGGTCATGCAGGCGTGGTGGCAGCTGGCCTGGGCTCGTCGGAGCCCCACCCACGAGCAGGCGCTGGCGACGGGCCACCAGGTTCTAGGCGGCGACCAGGTGGAGACGTTCCCGTCGACCTGGACGCGCTGCGCCGGTAGCGGGTGTACCGGTCGAGTACAGCCGGCAGGCACGCGCGCAGACTGACAGCCTGGTACCAGCTGGCAAGCGGGCCCTTGCCGAGGCGGTCGAGCAGCTTGGCCGTGACCCGTGGCTCGGACAACGGGCTCCGCGCTATGCGCCGGAGTTCCACACCTGGGCGTTCGGCGAGTGGGGCCTGGTCTTTTACCTGATCCGAGAGCGCCGCGGCACGATCCTGCTGCTCGACATCATCTGGGCCGGACCCTAACCGCCGTGGGGCAGAGCCGCACCGTGAACGTAACCGGCTGCGGATTCACCTGGTCGGATTCACGCTCGGGGGAGTAAACGCTTGAGCACGCAGGTGTGACCTCGCCCGAGCCAGGGCGATGGTGCTTCGTGGCTACTGTTGCCCGGGGTTTGGGATGGGGCGGTCCTCCCTGAGCGCGTTGAACAGCGCGAGTGCGTTCTGGCGGTCCCAGCGGACGACCGAGCCGGCGCCTGGGACCGAGCCGGTGCCGGCGATCGGGACGGTGGTCGTGATGCCGTTGCCGCCGGTGACCGCGCGCATGGCCAGGGGGAAGCGGATGAGGTGGTGGAGGTGGTCGGCGTCGTCGATGGTGACGGCGTCGGTGCCGCGCAGCATCAGCGGGACGCTGCGGAACGGGTTGAGGAGCACGGCCGGGCTGGTCGCCTTGTCGATGAGGGCGCCGAGGAACTGGCGCTGGCGTTCGACGCGATCCAGGTCGCCGCGGCCACCGGCGCGGGTGCGGACGTAGCCGAGGGCCTTCCTGCTGTCGAGGACCTGGCAGCCGGCGGGGATGTTCAGGCCGGCCATGGGGTCCTTCATGGGCTTGTCGACACAGATGCGGACGCCGCCGACGGCGTCGACGGTGGCGGCGAACCCGTCGAAGCCGACTTCCATGTAGTGGTCGAGGCGGATGCCGGTGACCTCTTCGACGGTGCGGGCCAGCAGCTTGGGGCCGCCGAAGGCGTAGGCGGCGTTGAGCTTGTTGCGGCCTCGTCCCGGGATGGGGACGTAGGAGTCGCGGGGCAGGCTGACCAGGGTGGGCTGCCCGCCGCCGCGTGGGATGTGCAGCAGCATCATGGTGTCGGCCCGCCGGCCGGCGGCGTCGCCGGTGCCGAGCCTTCTCTTCTGGTCGCCGGTGAGGCCTTCACGGCTGTCGGAGCCGACGACGAGCCAGTCGGTGCCCGGTGTGACCGCGGGCCGGCCGGCGTAGTCGGTGAGGGCGTCGACCCGGTTGAGCCGGGAGTCGGCGTAGACGAGCAGGCCGGCGAGGACGACGAGCAGGGCGACCAGCACCCCGGCCAGGCGGCGTCCCCAGCGGCGGCGCGGGCGGGTCCGCAGCGGCGGCAGGATCCGGTCGGGCGGGGCGTCCGCCTGGGCGCCGGGCCGCTGGCCGACCGGTGTCCCACGCTGGACCCCCTGGTCGCTCGGCCGCTGGCTGGGCCTGCCGCTCATCGCCAACCTCCTCGTCATGGTCCAGAGCGCCGGTCGGGTGCCGGTGTCACGGTCGTGGCCCCTGAGTCGTCAGGGAGCTCAGGACCGCGCCGGGGGTACTCGACCGGGGCTCTGGGTCCACGATACGTGGCCAGCGAGCGCGGGACGGCCACGGAGAGGTCCCGCTTGGCTATCGGTTGCGGTCGCGCAACCGGCGTGCGAGCGCGTCGGCGACGGCCGCGCCGTGCTCACCGCGCTCGACGAGGTCGCGGGTGAACGCCTCGCGCACCGGCTCGAAGCCGCGTGCATGCGACCCCTGGACGGGCGCGTCGATTGCCAGGGCGAGCTCCAGCCGCTCCGGCCAGCGCGACGGTCACGCCCATCGTCGGCGTGCCCATGCCGCCGTGTCGGCGTGCCCGTGCCGCCCGCGGTCCCGAACCCGGGGCCGTGGCGGGCAGACCGCGGGAGGGTACTTGACGGTCTGAGCGCCGGGTCAGGTCGTGCTGGCGTCGGTGAGGGCGTCGGTGAACCTGGTGAGCAGGCGGGCGAAGTCGGCGCGTTCCTGCTCGGTCCAGTCGTGGGTGAGGTCGGCGAAGAAGGCCTGCCGGTGGCGGTGGACGGTACGAGCGAGCTCGCGGCCGGGGTCGGTGAGCTCCAGGCGGATGCGCCGGCCGTCGGTCTGGGAGGCGACCCGCAGGACGTAGCCGGCCTGGATGGCGTCGGCAACGAGCCGGCTGGCGCGGGAGGGGTCGATGCCCAGCCGCTCGGCCACGGCGCCGACGGTGACCTCCTGGCCGGGGTGGTCTGGTCCTTCCTCGACCGCGTCGACGACGCCGACATGAGCGAGGCCGATCGGGTGGCCGAGGTCGCGGGTGAGCCGGCGGCCCAGGGTGCGCCTGGTCTGGCTCCGGCGGATGCGGACCATCGCCCGCTCGATCGCAGGCAGAGCCGGGTCGGCGTTGGCGGGCTCGCCTTCGCGAGGCGCGGCTCCTTGGCCAGGTGGTGACGGCGGGCCAGGTGGTGACGGCGGGTCAAGTGGCGATGGCAGGCCAGGTGCCTGTGCCGCGGGTGGGGACGTCGCGGGTGTGGCTCGCCGTCGCGATGGAGGTCCGGAGCTGGGCATGGTGCAGGCTACCACTCGACAGCTGCGCCGCGCAGGTGGTTGCGTTCCGCACCAGTCTGGCCTGGTGTCGAGGTCGTGGCTGGAGATCGCGCCGGGCCGGGGCTCGCCGGTCCTTGGGGCTCGCCGCTCAGCAACATTGGCATTCCAGAAGGAGCCTGCCCGGGCCAGACGGGTCGAGCTTGCACAAGTTGTCGGGCGGAGGGCCCTTACTCGTTGCTCGTGACTGTCGTGCCTGCGCGCTGGCAGGCCCGGCTCTCCTTCGTGAAGGACTCGAGGGTGTCGCGCAACCGCTGATCGCGGATCTTGCGCACGAGGTAGTCGATGCTCCGGTCGGCCTGGCGCACGGCGGCCAGGCAGGAGGGCGGCGTGGCGGTCCGCGGGATGGTCTTGATGATGGTGGACGGGGCGGGGGTCGCGCGGCTGGCGACCGGGCGGCTGCGGTCGAGGGTGCGGCCGAGCAGCAGGCCGACCGTGAAGATCAGCCCGAGCGCAAGGACGGCGACCAGCCATCGAGGACGGCGCCGGAGCTGGGGCTCGACGGTGGGGAGCTGCAGCGCTGCCACCGGGAGGGCAGGGGCGCGACCGGCTTCGCCGGTGTCGGTGTCGGTGTCGGCGTCGGCATCGGCCCCGGTGCCGGTGCCGTTGGCGTCGGCCCCGGGCCCAGTGCCGTCGGCGGCGTCGTCGGCCCCGGTGCCGAGGGCGTCGTCGCCCCCGGTGCCGTCGGCGGCGTCGTCGGGGGCAGCCGGCCTGTTGGCCACAGGCAGAACGGTGGCGAAGCGCTGCCGCTGTCCGAGCGTGCCGAGGCGGCGCCCGACCGCGGTGAACGAGCGGCGCACCTCTTCGAGCTCGCGCTCGCGCTGAACAGGGTCTTGGGGTCTCGGCTCGTCGCGCTCGGGCTGACGAGGGTCCTCGGGTTCCAGCTCGTCGCGCTCGCGCTGACGAGGGTCTTGGGGTCGCAGCTCGTCGCGCTCGTCGCCGTCTGGGGCCATGTGCGTCCCCTCCTCGAGCCTCGTCGCCTTGACGGGACCGGGTGACGCCAGGCGCGGTGCTGCTGAGCGGGACCGGGCCTCGCTCTGGGCTGGGTGGCGCCGGTCCTGGTGGTACGTCGTGGCGAAGCGGTCGTCGTGGCGAACTGGTACGTCGTGGCGAAGAGTCGGTTGCGGCGTGGCCGCGACTGGCGCCTCCTGACCGGTTCGAGGGCATGTCGGTGGTGCGACGACGGGTTCGCCACGCTCCCGTGATAACAGGTTGATCGGGCAACTACCAAGTCCGCGTGCCTGGCTCAGTAGATGTACGTAGGTGCTGCCGGACGCGCTCCGGGCCCGGCCCGCCCCTCTTGGCTGCCTTGGTTGGAAGGGCTGGCCGGGTGCTCAGGGCGGCTCCGGCGCGTGGGCGGGTAGGATGGTGGGTACGTCCGGAAACGGTGCGCCCGGGTGGCGCGCCGGCCCAAGCCCGTCACTGAATTCAGGAGATGCCGCACACCATGCCCACCGATCACGCTCCCGAGCTCGCCGCTCTGGCCAAGCGCCTGGCTGACGCGAAGGAGTTCCTTTGACCTCGACGCCAAGGAGCGGGAGCTGGCCGGCCTGCGGGAGCAGGCTGCGGTGCCGAACCTGTGGGACGATCCGGACCGCGCCCGGAAGGTGATGCGCCGCATGGCCGCGGTCGAGGGCGACCTGGCGGTCGTGGGGAAGCTGTCGGAGCAGCTGTCGGACCTGGAGACCCTGAATCAGCTCGCTCTCGAGGAGGCCGACGACTCAGTGAGCGTCGAGCTCGAGCAGGGCGTGTCCGAGCTGGCCGGAGCGATCGACGAGCTCGAGGTGCTCGCCCTGCTGGGTGGGGAGTTCGACGACAGGGACGCGATCGTGACCATCCACCCAGGGGCGGGCGGGACCGAGTCGCAGGACTGGGCCGAGATGCTGTGGCGGATGCTGACCCGCTGGGCGGAGCGGCGCGGGTTCAAAGTGACGGTGAACGACTACCAGGAAGGCGACGAGGCCGGCATCAAGTCGGTGACGCTCACCCTCGAGGGCCAGCGGGCGTACGGGCTGGTGTCGGCGGAGGCCGGCACGCACCGGCTGGTGCGGATCTCACCGTTCGACCAGGCCAAGCGCAGGCACACGTCGTTCGCGGCGGTCGACGCGATCCCGGTGCTGGACGACGACGACGCCCCCGAGATCGACGACGCGGACCTGCGGATCGACATCTACCGCTCGTCGGGACCGGGTGGCCAGGGGGTCAACACGACCGACTCGGCCGTGCGCATCACCCACCTGCCCACAGGGATCGTGGTCGCCGTGCAGAACGAGCGCTCGCAGCTGGCCAACAAGACGATCGCGTTGAAGATCCTGGCCGCGCGGCTGGCCGAGCGGGCCCGCCGGGAACGCGAGGCGGCGCTGGCCGCGTTGCGGAGCGACCGGGGCGACATCGCGTTCGGCAACCAGATCCGGTCCTATGTCCTGCACCCGTACCAGATGGTCAAGGACCATCGGACCGACGTGGAGACCGGTAACGTCCAGGCGGTGCTGGACGGCGACCTCGATCAGTTCGTCGCCGCTGCGCTGCGCCGTCGCGCGGTCAGCAGGATCGCCGATGCCGGATAGCCGGGGGCCCGATGCCGGATCTTGACCGAGTTTGGGTTAGGCTTCCCGGGCCGTTCCCCGTTCGCGTAGGAGTGTCATGTCCTCACCCCCGATCCCGATCTCCGGGGCGCGTGCCCCCGACTGCGCGCCGCCCGAGGTGACCACCGCCCGGGTCTCCGTGCTTGCCGACGGCGGCGTCATGGCCACGGCCGAGCATGCTGCCGAGGTCCTTCGTAGCGACGGGCACGACTTGGCGGTCATCCCCGTCGGCGGGATGTGCGCATGAGCGTGCTCACCGGGCTGTACCAGCGATGGCGGCACCTGGTCCACGAGCTCGCGAAGTTCGGGATCGTGGGCGCGTTCAACACCGTGCTCGACTTCGGCTTGGCCAACCTGCTGCACCTCGGGCTGCACTGGCCTTCGCTGGCGGCCAAGACCGCGTCGGTGGCGGTGGCGGCGACGTCGTCGTACTTCATGAACCGGCACTGGACGTTCCGGCACCGGGCCAAGACCGGCATGCGCCGCGAGTACACCCTGTTCTTCCTGCTGAACGGGGTGGGGCTGCTGATTGCGGCTGCCTGCATCCTGGTGGTGGAGAACGGCTTCGGCAAGACCGGCGCCCTGTGGTTCAACGTGGCCCAGTCCGCCGGCCTCGCCATCGGCATGGTGTTCCGGTTCACCACCTACAAGCGCTGGGTGTTCGTCAGGCCCCAGGCGGCGGTCGCGCGCGCGGTCTCGGAGGGCTCGGTCGCTGACGTGCCGCCCGAGCCCGTTGCCGACGGCACCGGCGAGCCCGTGCTGGTGCCAGACAGGGCGACGGCTCGGCGCCGCTGAGAGGACGCCCCCAGCCGGCATGTGGCGCGGCGGGCGGCCGAGGGGCCTCGGGCGGCCGACAGGCCTCGGGCGGCCGACAGGCCTCGGACAGGCCGACCTGGACGGCCAGCTACCTCGGGGTGGTCGTGTGAGGGACGACCCATGCGACCGGCGCGCCCGCGCACGGCTTAAGATGCTCGCTGAGCCGGACCGGGCCGCTCGCCCGGCGGACAGGAGTTGGGGCAGGGAATGTCGAGGCTCTTCGCGGCCGTGAGGCCGGCCGTGCCCCGGCCGTGCCCCGGCCGCTCCGGCCGGCCGCCCACGCCGGAGGTGGACCGGGATCTGCCCGGTGGCGACCCCGACGCGGCCGGACGCGGACCGGTCGTGGTGCTGGCCGGGTTGATCGCCGCCTACGTCGCGGTGTTCGGCAGCCTCACCTGGGCCCAGCAGTCGAACTACGGCACCTTCGGGTTCGACATGGGCATCTACGACCAGGGCATCTGGCTGCTGTCCAGGTTCAAGGAGCCGTTCGTCACCGTCCGTGGCCTGAACTACTTCGGCCATCACGTGAACCCGATCACGCTGCTGTTCGTGCCCGCGTACTGGCTCGGTGCCGGCCCTCACTTCCTCTACCTGGCCGAGACGGTCTGGATGGCGCTCGGGGCGGTGCCGATCTGGCTGCTGGCCAGGGACCGGCTGGCAAACCAGTGGATGGCCGTGGTCCTGGCCGCCTCCTACCTGCTCTACCCGTCGCTCGAGTGGATCAACTGGTGGCACTTCCATCCCGACGCGCTGATCATCACCCCGCTGCTGTTCGCCTACTGGCTGGCCACCCGCGAGCGCTGGCGGTGGTTCGCGACGGCGGTCGCGGTCGCGCTGCTGTGCAAGGAGGACGCCGCCCTGGCCGTGCTCGCGCTCGGCGCGGTGCTCGCCCTCCGGGGGCAGCGGCAGGCCGGGCTTTGGACCGCGCTGGCCGGGGTGGCCTGGTTCGTGCTGGCCACCAAGGTCGTGATCCCGCGGGCCAACGGCGGGGTCGGCCCGCTCTACGAGGAGCTGTTCCCCGCGTTCGGCGGGTCGGTCGGCGAGATCGTCTGGAACGTCGTGCGGCACCCCGACCGGGTGCTGTCGCTGGCCACGCAGCCCGACCGTCTCACCTACTACACCCAGCTGCTCGCCCCGGTCGCCTTCCTGCCCCTGGCGGCCCTGCCGGTGCTGCTGATCGGCGGGCCGCAGGTCGCGGTGAACGTCATCTCCGGCCACGGCTACACCCACGAGATCCGCTACCACTACACCTCGATCGTGATCGCCGCGGTGTTCCTGGCAACGGTCGAGGCGTGCGCCTGGCTGGGCCGCCGGCCGGGTCGCCGGCGCTTCCTGGTCGGCCTGGTCGCGGCGACCTCACTGGCCGCGAACGTGGCCTGGTCGCCGTCGCCGATCGGGGTGCAGTACCGCAGCGGGATCTGGGCGTCCCCACAGGCCAAGCATGCCGCGGTGAACCGCGCGCTTGGCCTGGTGCCGGCCGGCGCCGGGGTGTCGGCCACCTACGACCTGGTGCCCCACCTCACCCACCGGGTCCACATCTACGAGTTCCCGAACCCGTGGCAGGTGACCAACTGGGGGGTGCGGGGGGAGAACCCGCCCGACCCGGCCGCCGTCGACCACCTGGTGCTCGACACGACCCTCAACGGCACCCAGCAGCAGCTGTTCGAGCGCCTGACCGGACCGGCCGGGGAGTTCCAGGTCGTCTTCGCCAGCGACGGGATCGTGGTCGCCAGACGGATCCGGGCAGGCCCCGGCGGGACCTGAGGCGTGCCCCCAACAGCGCCGGTGCAATGGTTCGCGCGGTGGTCAGCCGCTGCGGCGGTGGTCAGCCGCTGCGGTCGTGAGCGGGTGCCAGATCGTACTCGCCGCCGCGGGCGGCGCGGCGCACCCCCCACATGTCGCGGAGCATCCGCAGTGCGTCCAAGGCCAGCCGTACCTTGCTGCCGTCGCGCTCCTCGGCCCGGACCGGCACCTCGACCACCTCGAGGCCGAGCCGGCCGGCCAGGAACAGCGCCTCGGCGTCGAAGGCGAAGCCGTCGATCCTGGCCCTGGTGAACAGCTCCCTGGCCGCGTCGCGCCGGAAGCCCTTGAGGCCGCACTGGGTGTCGCGATAGGGCAGGCCGAGTACCAGGCGCATCGCCTGGTTGAACACCCGGCTGGCCAGCCGGCGCAGGACCGTCCCGGTGCCAGCGTCGAGGCCGCCGCGTGCCCCGATCGCCACGTCGGCGACGGCGAGGGCGAGGGCCACCCGCTCGACCTCTGCCGGGGTGTAGGAGCCGTCGGCGTCGGTGAACACGATCCGGTCGCCCCGGGCGGCCAGCATGCCGGTGCGAACCGCGAACCCCTTGCCGTGGTTGGGCTGGGTGCGTAGCACCCGCACGCGGGCGTCGCCCGACGCGGCCGCGTCGGCCACGGCCAGGGTGTCGTCGGTGGAGCCGTCGTCGACCAGGAGCACCTCGACCTCGTCCGGGCTGGCCGGGAACCAGCCCAGGCAGGTCGCCAGCGCCGTGGGGAGCCGCCTGGCCTCGTTGTAGCAGGGCAGGATGATCGTCAGGCTGGTCACGGCGTGCCTCCGTCCAGGGCGGGCGCACCCCCGCCTCGCCGCTCGAGCACGACCACCCCGCCGGAGTCGAACACGGTGCGCCATTCCAGGCTGCCTGAAGCATGCGAGGCCGGATCGCCTGAAGCATGCGAGGCCGGATCGGCTGAAGCATGCGAGGCCCTGAGCTGGTCGAGCAGCTTGCGGTCGTCGGGACTGAGCAGGGCCGGTTCCACGATCACGTAGCGGACCGCCGCGACCTCGGCGGGCGCATGCGCGTCGCCGGGGAGCCCCCAGTTCACCGCCCGGAACGGGTTGGGGAACTCGTAGGCGACCTCCCGGTGGGTGAGGTGGGGGACCAGGTTGAACTGGGCGCTCACGGGCGCCCCAGGGTCGATCGTGGCCAGGGCCGCCCGCCTGGACGCGTCGGTCGGGGAGGCGGGGACGACCACCGCCGAGCGGGACCACAGCGCCGGGCCGGCGCGCCGGTCCACGGCGAAGGCGACCAGCACCAGCAGCACCAGCAGGGGGGCGAGGAGCGCGCGCCGCCGGGCGGCCACCACGGCCAGGCCGGCCACAGCGGCCAGGGCCAGGAACGGCGCGGCTGTGGCCAGGTACTGGTAGCGGATCTGGTGCTGCTCGGGCCGGACCGAGGCGAGGTTGAGGATGAGCGGGGCGGCCACCGGCCACAGCCACCGGGGGGCGAGTAGCGGCAGCCCCAGCAGGGGGACGAAGACGAGCAGCAGGTACCACAGGCCGGGGTTGGACAGGGCGGTCGCGACGGCGTGGGCGCCGAGCGCGGGCACGGCGCGCAGCACGGCCAGCGGCCCGGTGCCGGTGATCCCGTAGGTCGCCTCGAACTGCGCGGTGGGCCGGGCGTTGGCCCAGGGGACGAGCAGGAAGGTGGTGACGAGGAACCAGCCCAGGCCGGCCAGGGCGGTGCGCAGCCCAAGCTCCCGCTTGCCGGTGGCGGCCAGCAGCGCCCCGAACCCGGCCACCACTAGGCCGACCTCGTCCCGGCAAAGCATGGCCAGGAGCAGCAGGACGGCCATGGTCCGGGTCCGCCCGCGGTCGGCGGCGAGCACGGCCAAGGCGAGGAACGCGGCCGCCAGGCTCTCGGGATGGAACTGCCACACGACCGCCCACTGCATCGCCGGGTAGGCGAGGTAGGCGACGGCCACGGCCAGGCCGGCGGCCGGGTGCCCGAGCCGCCGGGCGCCGAGCCGGAAGACGACCACGGCCGGGACGGCCAGCGCCACGGCCTGCAGCGCCAGCAGCAGGCGGACGTCGGGCCAGACCCGGTACAGCGGCGCGAGCAGGGCCAGGATGTAGGCGCCGTGGTCGCCGAGCAGGTTCAGGCCCCGTACGGTCGAGAACGGCGCCTGGAACCGGCTGAGCAGCCAGGTGCCCTGGTCGTGGATGCCGACGTCGAACCCGTAGGTGGCGAACCGGTCGTGCAGGGTCCAGGTCTGGCGCACGAACCCGACCAGGAACACCGCCAGGCACACGCCGAGGGCGAGGGCGCACAGCGTCGAGGCGGACAGGCGAGTGCCGGCCACCAGGCCGCGTCCGGCGGCGAGCAGCAGGCGCTCGATTCGCGAGCCGTTCCCCGGCCGTCCCGG
The DNA here is from genome assembly GCA_036000965.1 of Actinomycetes bacterium. Taxonomy (NCBI): domain Bacteria; kingdom Bacillati; phylum Actinomycetota; class Actinomycetes; species Actinomycetes bacterium. The sequence goes on along the minus strand of DASYUT010000356.1, from coordinate 3,316 downwards.
ACGGGTCCGCATGAGACCCGGGGCGGCGACGAAGGTCGTGCGGGCAGGCAGGCCGAACGCCCCCAGGGTCGAGGGCAGCCGGCGGCCGGAGGGCGCCACCAGCTCGACCTCGGCGGTCCGGTTGAACGCCCCCGGCGCCAGGGAGCGGCTCAGGCCGAAGGCGCGCGCGTGCGCCTCGGGGTAGCCGGGCCTGGTGTCGAGGTCCCCGAGCTCCAGGTGGGGAAGGAGGTCGGCGGCCCGCTCGAGCGCGTCGAGGTCGGCGTCGGTGGCGGGCCGGTCCAGGATCAGGGTGAGCAGGCCGCGCCCGTTGCGGTCGAAGGACACGGTGGCCGTCCGGTTCCCGTCGAGGTCCAGCGTGGCGGCCGGGAGCCAGGAGCCCGAGGGGGGGACGGGGCCCCAGCCGGTCGCCTCGGCGACCGGGAGCCGCGTTACCATACCGATCCTGCTTTCATTGAACGAACCAACTTCGTCGGGAGGTGCAGTCGGCTGGCGACGATTGCAGTGGTGCGGTCCGGGGGGCTCGGCGCGGCCCGCACGCGCGCGGTGTGGGTGCACCGTGCCGCCACGGTGGCCGCGTTCGTCGCCATCTATCTCATCCTCGTCAAGGTGCTGCACCTGAACCTTATCTTCTCCCGCACCACTGCGGCGGGTGGGGACATGGGCTCCCACCACTACATCGATACGTTCCTGCGCGAGCACCTGCTGCCCCACGGCAAGGTGACCGGCTGGGCGACCGGCTGGTTCGCGGGCATCCCGATGCTGACCTTCTACTTCCCGCTGCCCTACACGCTGATCGCCGCGCTCACCCCGCTGGTCGGCAACCAGATCGCGTTCAAGGCGGTGAGCGCGTCCGGGCTGTTCGCGCTCCCGCTGACCTGCTGGGGCGCGTTCCGGGTGCTGCGGCTGCCCGAGCCTGCCCCGCTGCTGGCCGCCGCGGCCAGTGTGCCGTTCCTGTTCATGACCTCCTACACGATCTACGGGGGCAACATCGCGAGCACGATGGCGGGGGAGTTCCCCTTCGCGCTGTCGTTCTCCCTGCTGCCGCTCACCCTGGCGCTGCTGTGGCGGCTGGTCGAGGAGGGGACCGGGTGGCGGGTGACCACGCTGCTGGTCGCGGCCGTGGTGCTGTCGCACATCCTCACCACGATCGTGCTCGTGCTCGGGGCCGTCATCCTGGTGCTGCGGCCCGGCCTGCGGGCCACCGGGGTCGCGCTCGGCCAGGTCGCGCGGGTGCTCGCGGTCGGGTTCTGCCTGACGGCGTTCTGGGCGCTGCCGTTCATCCTCCGGATCCAGTACACCGCCCATTTCAAGTGGACGCAGCTGTCGTCGTTCGGGGTGCTGTTCCCGCCCGAGATCCGGCCGTACCTGGTGCTCACCGCCGTCGGTGTGGTGGCGGCGGTGGCAAGGGGCGAGCGCCGCATCCTGCTGTACGCGTGGCCGGCCGCGGTCGCCGTGTGCCTGTTCGCGTTCCTGGCCCGCTTCGCACCCAAGGCACCGTTGTGGAACGCGCGCATGCTGCCTTTCATCTACCTGTTCTCGCTGCTGGTGGCCGCCTACGGGGCGGCGGTGGTGGCCGCGCGCCTGACCCGCCTGCTGCAGCGGGGCAGCGGCATGCATGTCCGTGCGGCCTGGCTGGTGGTCGTCGCGGTGCTCGTCGCCGCGCCCCTGTACGGGTCGTGGCGCCACCGGGCGTTCATGCCCGGCTGGTCCCAGTACAACTACGAGGGGTTCGAGGTGAAGCCGGGCTGGCCGCAGGCCCAGGCGCTGTTCTCGACCCTGCAGGGGCTGCCCAAGGGCCGGGTCATGTGGGAGTTCAGCCGCGACTACGAGAGCTTCGGCACCACCAGGACGCTCGAGAACATCCCGGTGTTCGCCGGCCAGGACACCATGGAGGGCCTGCTGATCGAGTCGTCGCTGAACGCGCCGTTCCACTTCATCACCCAGGCCGAGACCTCCGAGACCCAGACGCAGGCGGTCCCCGGGATCGACTACCCGGGCTTCGACTTCGAGATGGGCCTGCGCCACCTGCGGATGTACGGGGTGCGCTGGTACGTCGCCTACACCGACCGGGCCAAGCAGGCCGCGAAGGCGGCCGGGCTCCCGGTGCGGGCCACCAGCGGCAAGTTCACCATCTACGAGGTGGGCGACGGGCATCTGGTCGAGGTGCCGCGGTTCCGGCCGGTGCTGCTCGACGACCCCGACTGGCGGTCCAACTCCCTGTCCTGGTACCGCAACCGCGACTGGCTGGACACGCCGCTGGCCTACGCGTCGGCCGGGGACCCGGCCGCGCGGGCGGCGTTCGCGCAGCCTGGACGGCTCCCCGTGACCACCCTGCCGAGGCAGGCCCTGACCCGGCCCGGGACCGTGCCGTCGCGCGACGATGGCGACACGCTCGAGTTCACCACCGACCGGGTCGGCGAGCCCCATGTCGTGAAGGTGTCGTACTTCCCCAACTGGCGGGCGGAGGGCGCGAAGGGACCGTGGATGCTCTCGCCCGGGCTGATGGTGGTCGTGCCCACCCAGGCCAAGGTGCGCCTGGTCTACCGTGACACCGCCGTGGAGACGGCCGGCAAGGCCCTCACGCTGCTCGGGGTCGGGTTCCTGGTGGTGCCGCCCCTGGCCGGCCGGCTCCGCAGGAGGACCGCCGCCCGTCCGTGACCGCCGCGTCCGTGACCGCCGCGTCCGGGACCGCCGCGTCCGGGACCCCCGCCCGTCCGGGACCCCGCCGCCCGTGACCGCCGCCCGTCCGGGACCCCCGCCCGTCCGGGGTCCCCGCCGTCCGGGGTCCCCGCCGCCGTGGAGCGGGGGAGGCCGGCGCCGATTTGCGCACGCTACGGAGCACCATTCGGTCGGGCACCTGCCAGCCTGCCGACCTGCCCTCCGTATAATTGCTCAGTCGAGCTGCGCGGCTTCGACCAGCCCGTGCGAGCGGGAGGCAGGCGGGTGAGGAGCGTCCATGTCGACCAATGGCGGGTCTGATAAGGTCATGCGTTGTTCGGCGCCCCTTCCCCCCAGGAGGCCGGCTCGGCGTCGCGCTCCGTTCCGTAGCCGATGACAGCAGAAAGGTTTGTCGCGCCCTGTGATCAAGCTCGAACATGTGACGAAGGTCTACGGCTCGGACGTGACCGCGCTCGACGACGTGTCGGTCGACATCGCCAAGGGCGAGTTCGTCTTTGTCGTCGGCCAGTCCGGCTCCGGCAAGTCGACCTTCCTGCGCCTGCTCACCAAGGAGGAGCGACCCAGCGGCGGGCGCATCTGGGTGGCCGGCAAGGAGCTCAACAAGCTCGCGTCCTGGAAGGTGCCGGCCCTGCGGCGC
>DASYUT010000355.1 GCA_036000965.1 Actinomycetes bacterium | reverse complement strand
GCCGTGCCCGGCTACGCGGCCGCACTGGCCCAGCTCGACGACGCCGAGCTCGCCAGGATGCTGGCGCGCCGCCCCGACCTGCTGGCCGGACCCGGACCGGCGTCCTTCCCCGAGCTGGCCAGCCGGGCCGGCACCCCGTCGTCGCTGGCGGCCGCCCTGCGCCACCTCGACCTCGGCACGCTGCAGCTCGCTGAGCTGCTGGCGGTCGTCGGGCTGCCCACTACCGTCGACGCGGTCGCCGAGGCGGCCGGGCCCGGCCTGCGTCCCGAGCGGCTGCGCGCCGGCCTCGCCGCCCTGGCCGAGCTGGGGCTCGCCCTGCCGGGCCCGGACGGCAGCATCGCGGGACCGCGCGGCCTGCGGGCGCCGTTCGGCAACCCCGGGGGCCTCGGGCCGTCAGTGGCCGAGCTGGCCAAGATCGGGGTCACCAGGGACCAGCTCGACGCGGTCGCCGGGAACCTCGGCATCGACCGGCCCACGACCAAGCCGCAGCTGGTCGCGGCCGTGGCCGCCGCCCTGGCCGACTCCTCGGTGGTCGGCAGGGTGCTCGGTGAGGCCGACGAGGCAGCCAGGCGCCTGCTCGACGAGGCGCTCGAGGCGGCCGCGCCGGTCACCGTCATGGGGGTGGGCTACGGCCGCTTCGCCGGCTACCCGGACGCCGCCCCCGCGAGCTGGCTGCTGGAGCGAGGGCTGCTGCTGCCCACGTCGTACAACCAGTTCGTGGTCCCGCGCGAGGCGGTGCTTGGCATGCGCGGCGGTCGCGTCTTCCCGGACTGGCCGGAGCCGCCGGCCCTGCCCGACCTCGACCCGCTGCCCGACGCGCCCGGCCGGGCCGCGGCCGCGGCCATGCAGGCCGTCGTGGCGGCCGAGGGCCTGGTCACCCGGCTGGACCGGCAGCCGCTCCCGCTCATCCAGGCGGGCACGGTCGCCGTGCGCGACCTGCGCCGCCTCGCCGCCGAGCTCGACGTCGCCGAGGACGAGGCCGCCCTGCTCGTCGACCTGCTCGTCGAGGCCGAGGTCATCATGGTCGGCGGCCCCTGGGACCAGCGCTCGCTCGGCCTGCGACCCGAGGCCGACGCCTGGCTGGCCCAGACCAGGGCCCGCCGCTGGGCCGACCTGGCGGTGGCGTGGCGCGACCGGGACCTCGCCTTCGAGGACCACCTGCTGCCCCGCTACGGCCTGGGCGCGGCAGGCGCGGACAAGGCCCGCCCGCTCAGCGGCCGCCGCCTGTCGGCAGCGGTCACCCGGCGCCGGGGCCTGGTCGAGGCGCTCGCCCGGGTCGCCGACGGCCGCGGCATCGCCGCCGACGCGCTCGGCGGGCTGCTGCGCTGGCGGATGCCGTCACTCTGGAGCGGCCGGAGCTCCGACCCGGCCCGGGTCGTGCTCGACGCCGCCGCCTTCCTCGGCCTGGTGGCGGTCACCGGCGGGCGGGCCGGCCCGGGCCCGGCCACCGTCGCCTGGTGCGCCGAGGCCGGCCCCGACGAGCTGGCCTCGGCCATGGCGGAGCTGCTCCCCGACGGGGCGGGCCGGTTCCTGGTCGCCGGCGACCTCACCGTGGTGGCGCCCGGCGGCCTGGCCCCCGACGTGGAGAGCCGCCTCGCGGTCCTGGCCGACCGGGAGTCCGTCGGCGGAGCGCTCACCTGGCGCATCGAGGAGGCGAGCCTGCGCCGCGCCTTCGACGAGGGGCTGACCGGCGAGCAGGTACTCGAGTTCCTGCGCGAGCACTCCGACACGCCGCTCCCCCAGGCTCTCGAGTACCTGGTCGAGGACGCGGCCCGCCGCCACGGCCGCCTGCGGGTCGGCGGGGCCACTACCTACCTGCGTGGCGAGCCCGCGCTGGTCACCCAGATGGTGCGCTCGGCGGCCGGCCGGCGGCTGGGGCTCCGGGAGCTCGCCCCCGGGGTCGCGGTCACCCACCGGCCCCAGCGGGAGCTGCTCGGCGCCCTGCGCAAGGCGGGGGAGGCGCCCGTGGCCGAGGAGCCCGACGGCACGCCACGCCTGGAGGCCCGCAAGACCGTCCGCCACGCCCCGCGGGCCGCGTCCGGTCGGTTCGGGCACGGCCGCGACGACCGAGCGCCCGAGCCGGCCGCCGCGCTCGCCGAGGTGGTGGCCCGGCTGCGCGCGTCGGGCGGTCGGCGTCAGGGCCGCAGGGACGGTGCCGCCGCGGACGGGGCCGAGCCCGGGCCCGTGACCGCCCCGGCCGAGATCGCCGCGCTCTGCCACCGCGCCGCCGGCGAGCAGACCGCGGTCGAGATCGCCTACCGGGCCCGCGACGGGGAGGAGACCGTGCGCACGGTCGAGCCCTACGGCGTCCGCGCCGGCCTGCTCACCGCCTGGTGCCGGCTCCGCCAGGCCGAGCGGACCTTCGACCTGAGCCAGATCCTGTGGGCCCGCCCGGTCGAGGAGCCCCGCCGGCTGGCCGACAGCTCCAGGGCAAGGGCCTGGCCACCCGGCGACCCGAAGGAACCTGGCATGGACGGGAGAGGCGCCGACCCCGGGAGGCTCCCGCGTGGCTGACGGCGCGCTCATCGTCCAGAGCGACCGGAGCGTGCTGCTCGAGGTCGACCACCCCAAGGCCGAGGCGGCCAGGACCGCCATCGCCCCGTTCGCCGAGCTGGAGAAGAGCCCGGAGCACATCCACACCTACCGGCTCACCTCGCTCGCGCTGTGGAACGCCCGCGCCGCGGGACTCGAGCCGGACGAGGTGACCGCCGCCCTGGTGGAGCACTCTCGCTACCCGGTACCGCCCGGGCTGCTCGCCGACCTGGCCGAGACGATGGGGCGCTACGGCCGGCTGGTGCTGCTCGCCGACGGGGCCGAGCCCGACGGGCTGGTCCTCGAGTCGAGCGACCCGGCCGTGCTCGAGGAGGTGGTGCGCTCCAAGCGGGCCGCGCCCCTGCTGGGGCGGCGCCTCTCGCCGAGCCGGGTGCTGGTCCCGCTGGGTGAGCGGGGCCGCCTCAAGCAGGTGCTGCTCGGACTGGGCTGGCCGGCCGACGACCGCGCTGGCTACGTCGAAGGCGCCCCGTTGCCGATCGAGGTGCGCCCGGCCCACGCCGGCACCGGCGAGCCGTTCGCGCTCCGCCGCTACCAGCGCGAGGCGGTGGCCGCCTTCACCGCCGCCGGCTCGGGCGTGATCGTACTGCCCTGCGGCGCCGGCAAGACCCTCGTCGGGATGGGCGCGATGGCGGCCGTCGGCGCCCGCACCTTGATCCTGGTCACCTCCACCCTGGCCGCCCGCCAGTGGCAGGAGGAACTGCTCGCCCGCACCAGCCTCGGGCCCGACCAGCTCGGCGAGTACTCCGGCGCCCGCAAGGACGTCGCGCCGGTGACCATCGCGACCTACCAGGTGCTGGTGACCAGGCGCAAGGGCGTCCACCCGCACCTGGACCTGCTCGGCCGCCAGGAATGGGGCCTGGTCGTCTACGACGAGGTCCACCTGCTGCCGGCCCCGGTGTTCCGGATGACGGCCGAGATCCAGGCACGGCGCCGGCTCGGGCTGACCGCCACGCTGGTCCGCGAGGACGGCCGCGAGGCCGACGTGTTCAGCCTCATCGGTCCCAAGCGCTACGACGTGCCCTGGCGCGACCTCGAGGCCCAGGGGTGGGTGGCGGCCGCCGACTGCGTCGAGGTCAGGGTGAGCCTGACCGACGACGAGCGCATGGACTACGCGATGGCCGAGCCCGACGAGCGGTACCGGCGGGCCGCCACCGCCCGGTCCAAGCTCCCTGTGGTCCGCCACCTGGCCGGCCTCCACGAGGGCGACCGGGTGATGGTCATCGGCCAGTACCTCGACCAGCTCGAGGTCCTCGGCACCGAGTTGGACGCGCCGGTCATCACCGGGAAGACCCCCGTGCGCGACCGGGAGCGGCTGTTCGCCGCGTTCCGGGCCGGCGAGCTGGCCCGGCTGGTCGTGTCCAAGGTGGCCAACTTCTCGATCGACCTGCCCGAGGCCAACGTGGCCATCCAGGTCTCGGGCACGTTCGGCAGCCGCCAGGAGGAGGCCCAGCGCCTGGGCCGCATCCTGCGGCCCAAGGCCGACGGGGGCCGGGCCCGCTTCTACACCGTGGTCAGCCGGGACACCAACGACACCGAGTTCGCCCAGCGCCGCCAGCGTTTCCTGGCCGAGCAGGGCTACGCCTACCAGCTCGTCGACGCCGGGGACCTGCTCGCCGGCGCCGGCACGCCCCCCTTCGCGGCCGTCGGCGGCCGCCCCCACCTCCGCCTGATCGAGGGCGGCCGGGCCGGATAGCGCGCCCATCGAGGGCGGCCAGGCCGGGCAACGTGCCTCGTACCGAACGCTGCTCGCCGCGACAGCTCGCCGACGGCTCGCCCTGGAACGCGGGCGGGACGGCCCCGCCCACGCGCGCTAGGCTGCGCCCATGTCGAGCCATGGCCTGCCCTCGGTCTTCGTCGTCGGGTCGATCAACCAGGACTACGTGCTCTCGGTGGAGCGCCGGCCGGACCCGGGGGAGACCCTGAGCGGCGCCAACCTGGTGTTGCATCCCGGCGGCAAGGGCGCCAACCAGGCGGTCGCGGCGGCGCTGCTCGGGGCGCGGGTGGCCCTGCTCGGCCGGGTCGGTGACGACCCGGCCGGCGCGTCCCTGCTGGCCGAGCTGGCCAGGCGGGGCGTGGACACGGCTGCGGTCGGGACGACCGACCAGGCGGCCACCGGCGCCGCGTTCATCACCGTGACGCCCGACGGCGAGAACGCGATCGTCGTCGCCCCAGGCGCCAACCACCGCCTCGCCCCCGGCGACGTCGACGCGGTGGCCGGGGCGATCCGGTCCGCGGCCGTGCTGGTGCTCCAGCTCGAGGTGCCGCTCGAAGTCGTCGGGCGAGCGGTCGAGGTGGCTGCCGGTGCGCCCACTCGGGTCGTGCTCAACCTGGCCCCGGCCAGCCCGGTGCCCGGCGCCCTGCTCGCCCGGGTCGACGTGCTGGTGGTGAACGAGCACGAGGCCAGCTTCCTGCTCGGCGAGGAGGTCGACGGGGTGGGCGCCGCCACCCGGGCCGCCGAGGACCTGCGCGGGCGCGGCCCGGCGGCGGTGACCGTCACCCTGGGCGCGGCCGGCGCCGTGCTGGCCGGCCCCGGCGGGTCCCGGCACGTGCCCGCCCCCCGGGCCACCGTCGTCGACACCACCGGGGCGGGCGACGCCTTCGTCGGCGCGCTCGCCGCCGAGCTGGCCGCGGGTACCCCCCTTGGGGACGCGGTCGCCTCCGGCGTCCGCGCCGGCACGGCCGCCGTGGAGGCCAAGGGCGCCCAGAGCTCGTTTCCGACCGCGGCCGACCTCCGCCGGGAGCCGCCTGCCTGACGAGCCCGCCGCGGTCCCGCCCGCCGCCGTGGCAAGGTGGCTCCGCCAGCGAGCGCCGGGAGCTTCCTGCCTGACGGAGCCGCCGCGGTCCCGGCGAGCGTCCAGGCCCGGCCCAGCGTCCAGGCCCGGCCCAGCATCCGAGCCCGGCCCAGCATCCAAGCCCGGCCCGCGGGGCGCTCAGGCCCCAGCCGAGCGTCCAGGCCGGCCCGTGGGCGTTCTGGCTCGGCCCGCGGGGCGTCCGGGCTCAGCCCGCGGGGCGTCCTGGCGAGCCAGGGCGACGACGGCGCGGAGGGCGTCCGGGTTGGCGAGCGCGCCCTCGCTCACCGCCTTGTCGGGCGGCACCCCGGCGAGGATGCGCTTGACCGGCACCTCGAGCTTCTTGCCGTTGAGGGTGCGGGGCACGTCGTCGATCGGGTGGATCTCGTCGGGGACGTGGCGGGGCGACAGCTCGGAGCGGATCGTGCGCCGGATGCGCTCGACGAGGTCGCCGTCCAGGGTGCTCCCCGGCCGGAGCACCACGAACAGCAGCAGCCGCCCCTCGCCGCCCGGGCCGCCGGCGTCGACCACCAGGCTGTCGGCCACCTCGTCGAGGCCCTCGACCACCCGGTAGAACTCGCTGGTGCCCATGCGCACGCCGCCCCGGTTCAGGGTCGAGTCCGAGCGCCCGGTGATGATGCAGCTCCCGCGGTCGGTGATCTCGATCCAGTCCCCGTGGCGCCACACCCCGGGATAGGTGGCGAAGTAGCTGTCCCGGTAGCGCTCGCCGTCCGGGTCGTTCCAGAAGCAGATCGGCATCGACGGCAGCGGCTCGGTGACGACCAGCTCGCCCACTTGCCCGACCACCGAGCGTCCCTGCTCGTCGAACGCCTCGACCTTGGCCCCCAGGGCCCGGCACTGCAGCTCCCCCGCGTACACGGGCAGGACCGGGCAGGACTGGACGAACGCGGTGCACATGTCGGTCCCGCCGCTGACCGAACCTACCAGCATGTCACGGCGGACGTGCTCGTAGAGCCAGGCGAACCCTTCGGGGGGGAGCGGCGAGCCGGTCGAGCCGATGCTGCGCACCCTCGACAGGTCGGTCTCGCGGCCCGGCTCGATGCCTGCCTTGCTGCAGCCGAGCACGTAGGCGGCGCTGGTGCCGAAGTAGGTCATCCCGGCCGCCTCGGCGAACCGCCACAGGGCGAGCAGGTCGGGATGCCCGGGGCTGCCGTCCCACAGCAGCACGGTGGACCCGAGCAGCAGCCCGCCGACGAGCAGGTTCCACATCATCCAGCCGGTGGTGGTGAACCAGAAGAACCGGTCCTCGGCGGTCAGGTCGAGGTGCAGGGAGATCCCCTTGAGGTGCTCGAGCAGGATCCCGCCGTGGCCCTGGACGATCGGCTTGGGTAGCCCGGTGGTGCCCGACGAGTACAGCACCCAGAGCGGGTGGTCGAAGGGGACCGGCTCGAAGGAGAGCGGGCCGGGGTCGCCCGCGAGCAGGTCGGCCCAGGCGATCACCTCGCCGGGGGCGGCCCGCCCCGCGGCGGACCCTCCTGGCCCCGGCTCGCCCGGCCCCGCGGCGGACGACCCTGCTGGCCCGGGCTCGCCCGGCCCCGCGGCCCCGGCGCCCGGCGAGGGGACCAGCACGGTGGCCCGCAGGGTCGGCAGTCGGTCGCGGATCTGGGCCAGCGCCTGCCGGCGGTCGTGGACCTTGCCGTTGTAGCGGTAACCCTCCACGGCCAGCAGCACCGTGGGCTCGATCTGCTGGAACCGGTCGGTGACGCTGGAGACCCCGAACTCGGGGGCGCAGCTCGACCAGATCGCGCCGATGCTGGCGGTGGCCAGGAAGGCGACCGCAGTCTCGGGCACGTTGGGCAGGTAGGCGACCACCCGGTCGCCCCGGGTCACGCCGAGCCGCCGCAGCCCTGCGGCGGCCCTGGCCACCTGCTGGTACAGCTCGGCGTAGGTGATCGTGCCGAGCGTGCCGTCCTCGGACCCGAAGATGATCGCCGGGTGCTGGTCGCGGCGGCGGAGCGCGTGCTCGGCGTAGCTCAGCTCCGCGCCCGGGAACCAGCGGGTGCCCGGCATCCGACGTTCCTCCAGGGCCGGAGCGGGCGCGTGCCCGTCCCCGACCTCGAAGAACTCCCAGATCGAAGTCCAGAACCCGTCGAGGTCGGTGACCGACCAGCGCCACAGGTCGTCGTAGGTGTGGAAGTCGAGCCCGCGGTGCTCGACGAGCCAGTGCTCGTACCGGACGAGGTTGGAGCGGAGGATCCGCTCCCTGGACGGGGTCCAGAGCGGAGCCGGCTCGGTCCCGGCCGTTCGCAGCTCGCCTGCCACCGCCACCTCCTTGGCGTCCCAGCCAGGTCGCCGGTCGTGCCGACGACGGTACCTGCTCGCGTCGCGGTGCGCCGCCGTTCAGAGCGGTGCAGGGACGCCCATCGTCAGGCCGGGCTGGGTGTCACAGCCACGGTGTACGGTCCCGCCGAGCCTGGCGACAACCAAGCCGGGCTCGGGAGCAACCAAGCTGGGCTCGGGAGCGGAACGCCAGGCAGGCCAAGGACGGCTTGGCCAGGGGAGCGGAACGCCAGGCAGGCCAAGCGGTCCCAGGCGGGACGGGCTCACGGGTCGGGTGGGTCCCGGGGCGCGGGCCTCCGCCGCGGTGGCCGCGCCCCGGGAGCCTCGGCTCAGCGGGAGGAGCCCGCGAGCCGGGCGTAGACGACGACGTTGTCGCGGTAGCTCCGCCTGGCCCGGTCGAACTCACCCCCGCAGGTGACCAGGCGGAGGGTGGCCCACGGCACCGGGCCGAACACGGCCTCGGGGGGAAAGGACGCCTTGGGGTACTGAACCCGCTCCTCGACCACGAACCGGAGCCGGACGCCGTCGGCCCGGTCGACCTGGATGGTGTCGCCCCGGCGGAGGTCTCGCAGGCGGTAGAACACGGCCGGTCCCCTCTCCGAGTCGAGGTGCCCGGCGATCACCGCCGGCCCGGTCTCGCCTGGCAGTGTGCCTTGGGCGAACCAGCCGGCCTGGCCGTAGCGCACCGGGACCTCCATCGAGCCGTCGGTGGCCAGACCGAGGCGGACGAGCGACGAGCGCACCCCGATCACGGGGATCGACACCCGCACGGGCGGGGACGGCGGCCCGGGGCTGGTGACTTGGCTGGGCAGCGGCGCGACCTCCATGCGGAGCGCCTTGGCCGAGGCAGACAAGACGCTCGCGGCTGAGGCGGTCGAGGCGCTCGCGTCGGGTGGGGCTGAGGCGGTCGCGTCGGGTGGGGCTGAGGCGGTCGCGTCGGGCGGGGCCGGGACGGCCGGGATGGTGGTGGCCGGTGCAGGCGCCGAGCCAGGGGCGCCCGCACCGGCTGCGGTGCGCTGGGCGCAGGCCCCGAGCAGGAGGGCAAGGGCCGCCGTGGCGGCGGCCAAGCCCAGCCGGGCGGGCCCGCGCCGGCGCACCGTCAGCTCGGGCCCCAGCGGCGCCCGGACGCCGCACCAGGCCAGGGCCGCCAGGGCCAGGGCCGCGCCGCCCAGGGCGGCCACGCCGGCCGTGGCCAGCAGTCCGGCGACCATTCCCGCCGCGGTCAGCAGCCCGGCAGCCGTGCCGGCCGTGGCCGGCAGCCCGGCAGCCATGCCGGCCGTGGTCAGCAGCCTGCCGGCCGTGGCCGGCAGCCCGGCGGGGGTGCCGGCCGGCTGCGGGAGCGGTGCCGTGCCCCCGCCGCCCGTGCGCAGCGCGCCGCTCGGCATGGTACGCACCCCGGTGGCGTCGGCGAAGCGGAACGCCTCGCGGGGCTGGCCGGCCCCGCCGATCAGCGCTACTGAGTTGACCGTGCCCGCCTTGAGGCTCAGCTCGTCGCGGATCAGGACTTCGGCTCCGCCGGCCCTGCGCGCCTCGAGCCGCACCCGGCCGGTGGGGAGCTGCTGGTACCCGGTGGACGACGGGAACGACACCCCAGCCGACACCACCTTGCCTGCCACGGCGATGTCCAGGGGCGGCAGGTCCACGGCCGCGTCCAGGAACCGGACCTTGGTGCTGTCCCGGCCGGTGGGCGACATGTCGTCGGAGAGGAGCACGGCGTTCAGGTCGGTCTTCTTGCCCACCGCGACCACCGTGTAGGAGGCGCCGGGCTCGAGGTCGCCGGTCAGCCGGACGACCGGCTTGGTGGTCGCCGGCACTCCCGCCGGGCGCACTTCGTAGGTGAACGGGCCGGGGCTGACGGCCCAGTAGGCCGAGACGTTCTTGTAGAAGACGTTCGGGAACATCTGCTGGCGGTTGAGGGTGACGACGTAGACGTCGACGTACTCGGCGTCGGGCGAGAAGTGCGCGATCCGGACCATGGCCTGCCGCGGCGCGGCACTCGCGACCCCCGGCAGCATCGCCGCCGCAAAGGCGACCGCGACCATGGCAGCGCCCGCGGCAGCGCCCGCGAGCTTGCGGATCCGGTGACGTCCCATCGCTTCCCTCCTCGGCGGGGCCACGGCTGGCTCTCCGGAGCATCCGTCTGGGCGTTCGGTGCGCCTGGGCCCACGGACGCTGGGCGGCTACTGAAATTTCCTACGTAGTTCCACCGAGTTGTTCGGCAGTGCGATCCGCCCGGGCCGGTCCCGCCGAACGCACGGTGACGCCAGATCCGAGCAAAGGGGCAGCGCCGATGGCACCGACACGAGGCTCCAGGCCGTCCCCGCGCCTGCCCTGGACGCGGCGGTGGCTGCCAGGCGCTGCCCTGGCCTTGGTGCGGCGGTGGCTGCCAGGCGCTGCCCTGGCCTTGGTGCGGCGACTGTCAGGCGCCGCCTTTCCCTGGACGCGGCGGTTGCCAGGCGCGGTCCTCGCCTGGGTGCTGGCGGTGGCCTGCGGGCTCCTCATGATCCCGGCCTCCCTGGCGGCCCCCGGCGGCCAGCCAGGCGTCGAGCAGCTCCGGGCCAAGGCGGCTGTCCTGCGCGCCGGGATCGACAGCCAGAACGAGCGCCTCGAGCAGCTCGCCGAGGAGCTGAAGGAGGCCTACGCCAACGGGGTCGAGCTGCTCGCCGAGGCGGCCAGGATCGAGCAGCGCCGTGCCGCGGCCGACCGTGACCACGCCACCGTCCGCCAGCAGCTCGACGAGCGCATCCGCAGCACCTACATCGAGGGCCCGGCCTCCTACCTGTCCGAGCTGATCGGAGCTGGCGACCCGGCCGAGGCGCTGCGGCGCCTGCCGCTGCAGAAGGCCGTGATCGAGGCCGACCTGGCCCTGGTCAAGCGGACGCTGGCGGCCAAGGCCAAGGTCGACGCGCTCAACGCCGAGCTCCAGGCCAAGCTGCTCGCGCAGGCGCGCATGGCCCAGGACCTCGCGGCCAAGGAGGCCGAGGCCCGGGCGCTCGCGGCCAGGCTCGAGGCCGAGCTGCGGACCATGGACAAGCAGATGAAGCGGCTGATCGAGGAGGCCCGGGCGCGCGAGGAGGCGGGCCGCCGGACCGCCTTCGCCCAGTTCATGGCCGGAGCCCAGGCGAGCGGCCGCATCGTGGTCGACGCCACCAAGGCCGCACCGGCGGCCAAGCGGGCGGTCGAGATCGCCCTGGCCCAGCTCGGCGCCCCGTACCGCTGGGGCGCGACCGGGCCGAACGAGTTCGACTGCTCGGGGCTGACCAGCTCCTCCTACGCCCGTGCCGGGGTGGCCATCCCCCGCACCTCGAAGGTCCAGTATGCGGCGCTGGCGGCCAGGGGCCAGACCGTCGGCGTGGCCAGCCTGCTCCCCGGTGACCTGGTCTTCTACGCCTACAACCCGGCCGACCCGGCCACCATCCACCACGTCGGCATGTACGTCGGCCACGGCCTGATGGTCGAGGCGCCCTACACCGGCGCGTTCGTCCGCACCGCCTCGGTCTGGCGCCGCGACCTGGTCGGGGCCGTCCGTCCGGTCCCCGCCCTGCGCCCCTGATCGGCTCACCCTGCTGAGGGACCCGTGCGTTCATCCGGCCTTGATGGCTGGATGACGCCTGTCCTCACCCGGAGGAGCGC
>DASYUT010000354.1 GCA_036000965.1 Actinomycetes bacterium | reverse complement strand
GGGGGGGGGTCAGCCGCCCCGGTCCCGCGCCGGGGCGCACCCGGCACAGTCGGTACCGGCGGCGATGGCGCCCAGCACCACCGGGTGCAGCAGCCCGTTGCTGGCGACGGCCAGCTGCCCCTCCGCCCACGATCGGCCGGCGGGGTCGGTGACCCGGCCGCCAGCCTCCTGCAAGATGAGGATGGGGGCGGCCAGGTCCCAGACCCGGTCGGTGTGCTGGCCGACCACCACGTCGACGGCGCCGTCGGCCAGCAGGCACCACATCAGGAAGTCGCCGATCCCGCGGGTGCGCCAGCACACCCCGGCCAGCCCGGTGAACCAGGGATCCACGCGCAGGTCGCCGTAGGCCAGGTGGGCGTCGGACAGCGTCTCGACCCGCGACACCGCCAGCGGCCGGGGGGCGGGGTCCAGCGGCCCGGTGGTCCAGGCGCCCTGGCCGCGCACGGCCCACCAGCGCCGCCCCATCGCCGGGGCCGAGATCAGCGCGACGTCGACGCGCCCGTCGACCTCGAGGGCGAGCAGGGTCGCCCACCAGTCCACCCCCCGGAGGAAGTTGCGGGTGGCGTCGATGGGGTCGAGCAGCCAGCGGACCCGCTGGCTGCCGGTGGGGCCGCGCTCCTCGCCCAGCACGCCCTGCTCCGGGCGGTGGGTGCCGAGGAGCGCGCGGAGGCGGTCCTCTACAGCCAGGTCGGCCTGGGTGACCTCGCTGGCGTCGGGCTTGCGCGCCACCAGCAGCTCGCCGCTGCGGTACAGGTCCAGGCTGAGCCGGTCGGCCTCATCGGCCAGCAGCCGCGCCATCGCCAGGTCGTCGCCGTCGGCGGTCGCGCGGTGGTCGCTCACGGCAGCACCTCGCCGAGCGCGGCCAGGAAGGCGTCGTTGTCGGCCGGGGTGCCCACCGTGACCCGCAGATGGCCGGCCAGGCCGGGCTGGTCGGACACGTCACGGACCGCAACCCCCCGGTCCAGCAACCCCCGCCGCACCCCGGCAGCCGGCCCCGGGACCGCGAAGCAGACGAAGTTGGCCTGGCTCGGCCGTGGCTTGACCCCCCGGCCGCGGAGGCCCAGCAGCCCAGCGACGACCCGCTGGCGTTCGGCGACCACCCGGGCGATGGTGGCCTGCAACGCCGCCAGGTGGTCCAGGGCGAGCAGCCCGGCGGCCTGGGCGAACCCCGACGGGTGGTAGGGCAGCCGCACCCGCTCCAACCCTGCTACCACGTCCGGGTGGGCGAGCAGGTCACCAAGGCGCAGGTCCGCCAGGCCCAGCGCCTTCGAGAAGCTGCGCACCACCGCCAGGTTGGGGTACTGGCCAAGCAGCCCGACGGCGCTCGGCGCGCCGGAGAACTCCGCGTACGCCTCATCGACCACCACCAGGCTGGCCGGGTGTGCCTGGCAGCGCTGGGCCACCACCGCCAGCGGTGTCGGCTCCCCGGTCGGGTTGTTGGGCGAGCAGACCACCAGCACCTCGGCGGTGCGGTCGCCGGTCACCCGGCTGCCGGTGAGAGCAGCCAGGTGCCGGTAGCCACCCCAGGTCGGCTCGCGGATGCCCACGCTGCGGCCGGGCCCGGCGAAGGCGAGCAGGACCTGCTGGAGGACCTCCCAGGTGCCGGCGGCCACCCACACCCCCTCGGCCGCATGCCCATGCACCTCGCCGAGGCGGGCGCGCAGCCCAACCGCGTCGAGGTCGCCGTAGCGTTGCCAGTCGTGACCGGCCGCCAGCTCCGCCAGGGCGGCCCGCAGCCCCGCAGGGGGCGGCCAAGGGCTCTCGTTGGTGTCCAGCCGCACCCGCACCCGCGGGCGCGGTGACCGGTAGGGCACATGGCCGGCGAGTTCCGACCGGGGTCGTGGACGGTCGGAGGGGGGTGCCGACCCCGAGCCACCTGCGCCGGCAGGCATCCCGGCCACCTGACCCTGAGCGCCCAGGACAGCCCTGCCGAGGTAGGGCCGCACCTGCTGGCGATCCCGGCCGGTCACGCAACCCCACCCCTCTTTGCCGGCCTCTGGCAGGCGTAGATGGGGGAGCGTGACAGGCCGATTGGAGACACCAGGGCCAAGCCAGCCGGGTGACAGGCGATGGAGATGGTGCTGACGCGGGCGTCGTAGTCGTGAAGGGTCGCCCAGCCGCGCAGGGTGCGGGCGGTCTCCCGTGCGCCGCGCATGGATGGAGTGCCGAGCAACAGCGCCTCGCGCACGTGCGCGTCCAGGTCGTTGGCGAGCGGCCGGGCGCGACCTGTCGCCACGGCCCGAAGGTGCCAGCGCAGGTCCGGCTGTGCAGCAGGAGCTGTCAGCGTAAGGCGAAGGGATTGCCGGCCGAAGCGGCGCACCGGTCGTGCCATCGCGTCGTCCGGGAGCACCCACGCGGCCTGGTCGGCAGGGCTTTTCGCGTGCATCCGACGGTCCTCCTGTTCCGTCACGGCTGGGAACGAACGGAACGCTGAGAAGATCCGCCGAGAATGCCTAACCAGCTATGTTGACCTTGGCATCGCATATGCAGAACAGGCATATGGGCAGGGCTCATCGCCAGCGCCGTATGCACGGCGAACCAGCTTGGATTGGAGGATGTCGTGCGAGACCACATCCGTGATCACTGGTGGTGGCGGCCCGGCTGGCGGCCCGGCCGCCGGTTCTGGACCTGGCACCTGACCTTCGATGACCAGGCGACAGCGAACGGGCAGGCGGCACTGCGCGAGGTGGCCGAGCACTACCAAGCTCACCTTGCCGAGCTACCAAGCCTTGACCTGGTGCCCTTTGAGTGGCTGCACCTGACCATGCAGGGCATCGGGTTCGTCGATGAGGTGCCCGAGCGGGATGTTCAGCAGATCATTACCGCTGCCAGGACTCGCTGCGCTCGCCTTGCACCATTGGCCTTCACCCTTGGCCCTGCGGTTGTCGGCCCTGAAGGGGTGAAGCTGCGCGTCACCCCAGCAGCGCGCGTTGAGCAGGTCCGTGGCGCGGTACGTGGGGCGATTGCCGAGGTGTGGGGGGAAGCCCGGGTACCCGAGTCCGCTGGGGACTTCACGCCGCATGTGAGCCTCGCCTACAGCAACGCGGATGGACCGGCCGGTCCGTATGCTGAGCTCCTGCACGGCCTGGGGCCGCGATCGGCGGCCGTCACGCTCCGAGCCGTGCGGCTCATCGTCCTCGGCCGTGACACCCACCTGTACCGCTGGGAGACGTATGCGACCGTCCCGTTCGGCAAGGCGGCATCGGGCATGTCTGGCAACTAGCGGCGGGCTGCGATCTCGGTCTGGAAATCCCGAACTCGCTGCGCCAAGGGGCCGGTGAAGCTGTCGTCCCCCACACCTAGAGCCTGCCCCGCGAGCGCGTACGCCTCCGCGACCTGCCCAGCCTGCACGTAGGCCCTGGCCAGGTCCAGCTCGACCATCGCACGGCGCTTGCGCTGCTCTGGCTGCAGCAGCCGGAGTGTTTCCTCCAGGTTGGCCCTTGCCAACCGGGGCTTGCGGAGGAACACGTAGCACTCACCGGCGAGGGCCCGCAAACGGGTGAAGTCGAAGAAGTCCATGTCTGGGCCAGGCTCGGCCCGGCCACCCTCACTCAGAGCCCGCTCAGCCTGCGCGAGCGCTCTCTCTGTTGCAGCCAGGTCGCCCATCCCCGCGCAACCACGTGCCTCCAGCGTGTACAGCCACGCGAGCATTCGGCCGCTGACGTGCCTACCCGTGCCAGCCCGGTCGATGGCGGCAAACCCGACGTCGCGGATCTCTTTGTGGTCTCCCTCGAACGTGGCGACCCGGCCTCGGCTTGCGATTACGTAGGCGCTGAGCACGCGATCGCCGGCCTGCTCGGCCGCCTCCGGTACCTCGGGCGGCTGGAGCGTCGCCTCGTGGGCCTGCTTGCCGCACGGGGCGCAGAGCGGCCCCGGGTTGTTCTGCGCAAGGCGCACTCCGCAGCGACAGGTCCGGGCAGCCGGGCCGTTGCTATATCTCATCGGGCCGCCGAGCCGGGCTGGCAGGCATCGCCACGTCGGGCCTCCGGACAGGTCTCCGACCATGCCCCGGCCGCAGCATCAGCGCGGGACCTTCTCTACCAGGTGACGCTACCACGGGAGACACAAGTCACGGACGCCTGCGCAGGGCTGCCCAGGAGCGCGGTGGCGTGTATCGCCTCCAACCGTTCGGCAGGCTCTTCATGTCCCTCAATTCGCCGGTGAGTGCATCATGTCCTTCGAGCCGCATGAGTGGGGCTTGGGACGACGGCGCTCACCGAAATTCCAGATGAGCACCCTCAGGGAGTTCAAGGCCGACCAAACCAACTGCTTGCTCTGATCTTCAGTTGTTCGCATCATCCGGCTCACGCGCAAGCTCGGGTGGCTCCGACGGGTGCGTAGGCGCGGTGCCGCGCCGTTCCGGAAGGGCGGGCGCGACGCGGTCGAAGTTAATGTTCGCAAGGCCGTTGAGTCGTCCCACAAGCAGAGGACCGGCGACATCACGAAGCATCTGGACCGCCAGGCGCAAGAGCTGGCGGTGCTCAGCGGTAAACAAGTGGTCGAAGGCCCTACTTTCATAGTTGGTATCGCCGACCAGTGCGTCAAAGCAAGCCAGTTCGGCGGTCTGCGGCAGGTCCCGTGCAACCGCTGGGTTCGCCCGAAGCGCGTCGAGCAGGTCCAGGTAGCGAGGGATCCAGGGCGGCGGGTCGGCGATCAACTCACGAAGGTTTGGCACAGAGACGTCCAGCCGGATAGCACCTCGTTCGACGTACCGGGCGTGAACCTGCTCGACGAGGTGCCCAAGAAGCTCGTCGGCGGCGGCGAGGACTTCAAGGATGGAGGTGTCCTCGGGGTTACCGACGGTTAGAGCCAGCTCAAGCCTCTGCTGCAGCCGCTGAGGGGGCAACGCGTCAAGCGCCTGCGCATCGGTGACCGCGGCAACGAGCAGTCCTACGAGGGCATGGCCTGCGATGATTTTGCCGGTGGGGTCCGGTAGGATTCCCGCCGTGTCCAGGGCCTCCCGCAAGTTTGTCAGGGTAAGCAGGACGCGGTGCGGAGCGGCCAGAAGCGCCTCGTACCGAAGGAACGCTACGAGATCGGCCGGGATGTTTCCTAGGCCCCTGAGCTGGATGTCTGTGCGGCTCTCGGCGTTCATGCAACCAGAACCGCTCAGGTGTGCGAAGGTCGGCGGGAGCCATGCGTGCGCAGCCTCCCGCTTCTCCAGCGTTGGCACGTCGAATACCTGGATGTCAAGCCTCTTGGCAACGTCGCGGCCACGCCTGCTGACCGTCTGCCGCACGAGAACAGCGCGGTCTGCCTCGACGTACTGGCGTAACCCGGCCAGCCAGAGCAGCCGGTCTGGCTCGCCGGCCTGTCCCTGGCCGCTCTTGCACTCCAGAATTGAGCGGGAGACTCGCAGGCGCAGGTCGATGTCGACGGCCACCACGTCGAGATCGGTGAGCACGTCACGCCCGGCCTCGGCGTTGACCCGGACCGGGGCTCGCAGGCGAACCAGGGCTCCTTCTGCGAACTCGACCCGGCCCACGCGCCTCTCCAGGTCAGCGCCGGCATCCGGCGCTGACGCGGGCCTGTCCCTCCCGGGCCGGGAGCTGCGCCGGCTACGAGCCGAGCTGGGTGGGCTGGAGGCGGCACGAGAGTCACGGCGGTTCGCGTCGTCTTGCTTCGCCGTTCGTAGTGCATCGGCCTGCTCGTCCTCTTGGCGACCAGTCGTCTGATCAGGCTGCTCAGGCCGTTCCGGCGCCCCGCCACTTTGCCTAGGCGGTCGCGGCTCCTCGGGGCCCACCCGGCTCGGCGGACGTCGGTCCGCCGAGGCTGCGCCGAGGTTCAGCTCTGCTTCGGCGGCTGTCGTCAGGCGCTGGTCAGCTACCACGGACCCCTCGCCTCACAGACTGTCGGAGCGCGGCGATAAGACGGCGCGTGTCGGCGTCGTCGACTGGGGCGTTGTGCGCCAAGCGCGCCCGCTCTCGCTCGATGTGGGTGTAAGACCGCTGGCCCCGGAGTTCAGCGGTGGTCTCCGTTGCACTCCCGCCAGGCCTGGAGTCGCGCGCGGTGAGGATCTCGAGCGCGGCCTCAGCGACATCGGCCTGCAGTAGCTCAAGTCGCCACCTCCCCGGAGTCGAGCCCGGCTTGACGCGAGCGATCCCACCTGTCTCCAGCATCGGGTAGTCGGTCCCGATTGGTGAGGCGTCGCCCGCCTCGCCGTACTGAAGCAGGCGACGGACAAATGCCGCCGGGCTCCGCAGACGGACCCTCGCGAAGGTTGCAGCGTAGACCATAGACCCGACAAGCTGCCGTACTTGTCCGGAGGCGTCACCCGGCTGCACTCCAAACGGATCCCGAGCAAGGTGAGGCGTGAACAGAAAGCGCTTCTCCTCTCCCTCCGTAGTTTGCACCACCGAGCGCTGGACGAGGCCCTGGGAGACGGCGAAGTCGACCCAACGCAGCTCCGTGCTGCTAACGAGCGTCTCCGGCATACCAGGGGAGGCGGCGACCTCCTCCAACAGGGCGCCCACCTCCCGACGGACGCGGGCGTCCTCCGCACGGAGCGCAGCTTCGGCCACCCGCTCGTCGCCGACCCAGATGTTGGGGTTAAACACGGCGCTGCGCCCGTCTTCTGCTTGTACCTGGCGGACCAGGCGGACGGCAGTCAGGTGCCGAAGCGCGTCCTCGGCCGCCTGCTCTCCATGCTCGGCGCCCACTTCCAAGGCGGCGGCCAGCTCAAGAGGCTGCCGGGTTGTCGCGCGGAGGATCTCCAACGCGGCACGTTCAACGGGCGTGGGCATGTTGATGTTCATGACACTGGTGGCGAGCGCGATCAGCTCGATGGGTGGTGGCAGCACGGCATCGACGGAGACAAGCGCACCGTCGGCGGCACGGTTGATCCGGACCCACCCAAGCTGGTCGAGCACTGGAAGGATGAGCCGGTCGAGCTCCACGAGCGCGATCCCTGCATCGACGCCGATCGCGTGCACCCGTTCCATGCTCGAGACGCCCGAATTGCGTAGCCGCCACGCCATCTCGTACACCTTGCCCGAAAAGACGAGCTGCCCAAGAGCAGCCGTGGCCGGGGATACGGTGTAGGTGGACAGATGGCGAGCTGGCCGCCCAGTTCTGGTGACTGGCGGCCACCAGCTTGACGCGGCCAGGTCAAGGCTCGTGCCTGGCCGGGTTGCGATCCGCTATCACCGCGGGAATCGAACGGAGTGCTGCTGCTTTCGCGTTTCCGCTGGTGAGCAGCCTGACAGGCACACCGTTTGGCTGCCCCGTGGCAAACGGCCTCGCTTTCGCTGTGACAGGCCCGTGACCTGCAAGCTTCCGCCACCGGACCCGTGCACAACAAGCCCTCACTACAATCGACGGCCGAGAGCAGCCGCCGACCCACCCCAGGAGTTCCGGACAGATGGAGTACCAGCAGGCAGTCGAAGCGCTCTACGCCCGCGTGCCCGGCCGGATGGGACCGAGCCTGGAGCGGGTCGAGCACCTGGTCGGCCTGCTCGACCACCCCGAGCGGACCGCTCCGGCGGTCCACCTCACCGGCACCAACGGCAAGACCACCACCGCCCGCATGGTCGCCGCCCTGCTGGCCGCGTTCGGGGTTGGTACCGGCCTCTACACCAGCCCGCACCTGCAGGATGTCCGCGAGCGGATCGCGCTCGCCACCCGGCCGATCTCCCGCGACGAGTTCGCCGAGACCTGGAGCTACCTCGAGCCGTTCTTCGCCGAGGTGGACCGGGCCCACGACCAGCCGGTCACCTTCTTCGAGGCGCTCACGATGCTCGCGTTCACCTGGTTCTCCGAGGTGCCGGTGGACGCCGCCGTGGTGGAGGTCGGCATGGGCGGCCAGTGGGACGCCACCAACCTGGTCTACGGCGACGTCGCCGTCATCAACCGGATCAGCCTCGAGCATCCCGAGCTGGGCGACACATTGGTGGCGGTGGCGGCCGAGAAGGCGGGCATCATCAAGCCGGCCGCGACCGTGGTCAGCCAGGAGCAGGACCCCGACGTGCTCGCCCTGGTGACGCAGCGGGCCGAGATGCTCGAGGCGCGGCTGCTGCTGGAGGGTCGCGACTACGCCCTCGAGCGGCGCCGGGTCGCCGTCGGCGGCCAGGTGCTCGACCTGCGCACCCCGGTGGGCCGGATCGACGAGGTGTTCCTGCCGCTGCACGGCCGCTACCAGGCCGAGAACGCCGCCACCGCGCTGGCCGCGGTGCAGGCCTTCCTGGGCGACCGGGAGCTGGACGCCGACACGATCCGGGCTGGGTTCGCCGCGGTGACCTCGCCCGGGCGGCTCGAGGTGGTGTCCCGCCAACCGCTCGTGCTCCTCGACGGCGCCCACAACCCCGCCGGGGCCCGGGCGCTGGCCACCGCGCTGCTCGAGGAGTTCGTGGTCGACCGGCGCACCCTGGTGGTCGCCTGCCTGGCAGACAAGGACCTGCGCGGGATCCTCGAAGGCCTCGCCCCGGCCGCCGGCCGGCTCGTGGTGACGGCCAACTCGAGCCCCCGGTCGGCCGGCGTCGAGCAGCTCCGCAAGGAGGCGGAGGCGATCGGGCTGACCGCCGAGGTCGCGCCCGACGTGCCCACGGCCGTGCGCCAGGCGATCGACCGGGCCGGGAAGTCCGAGGCGGTGGTGGTGACCGGCTCGCTCTACACCGTCGGCGAGGCGCGCGACCTGCTCATGGGGCCGGGGCCAGCGTAGCCCGCCCCGCGTTCCGGGTTGCCTGGCCTGGGGTGTGGGTTGCCTGGCCTGGGGTCTGGGAGGACGCTGGCAGCCGGTATCATCGCCCGCGCCGCGCCCTCGCTGCGCCCGGTGAGGCCGAGGCCAACCGCGCCGACCGCTGCCGCCCGCCGCTCCACCGGAGGTCCCCATGCCCGACGAACGCACCCTGGTCCTGTGCAAGCCCGACGCCGTCGCCCGCGGCCTGGTCGGCGAGGTGGTCCGCCGGCTCGAACGCAAGGGCTTCCGCCTGGTCGCGATGGACCTGCGCACCCTGGACGAGGCCACCGCCAAGCAACACTACGGCGAGCACGAGGGCAAGCCGTTCTTCGACGAGCTGGTCTCGTTCATCACCAGCGGCCCCCTGGTCGCGATCTGCGTGGAGGGGCCGGAGGCGGTAAGCGCGGTACGCACCCTGATGGGCCCGACCAACCCGGTCGCCGCGCCGCCCGGCTCGATCCGGGGCGACTACGGCCTGCTGATCGGGGAGAATCTCGTGCACGGGTCCGACTCGCCCGCGTCGGCAGCTCGCGAGCTGGCCCTGTTCTTCCCGGAGCTCGCGGGGTAGGCAGGGCTGGGCGTGCCGGTCGCACTCGCGGATCGGACCGCCCGCCGCTATCGGGAAGTTCAACAGGCTGGTATAGGATGCCCAGGTTTCCAGGGCCGGGCTGCCGCGCGGGTGCGTCCCCGGCGAGTCTCCGGCCCTCCTGCGTGCCCTGGCGCACCCGGCACTCGGTCTGCATGCGCTCGAAGGAGCTGGTTCCGTTGCAGAACGCCTTCCGTTTCCTCGGCCGCGACATGGCGGTCGACCTGGGGACGGCCAACACGCTCGTGTACGTGCGGGGCCGGGGGATCGTGCTCAACGAGCCGTCCGTGGTCGCCATCAACACCAAGAACAACGCGATCCTGGCCGTGGGGTCCGACGCCAAGGCGATGATCGGCCGCACTCCCGGGCACATCGTGGCGATCCGGCCCCTGCGCGACGGCGTCATCGCCGACTTCGACACCACCGAGAAGATGCTCCGCTACTTCGTGCAGAAGGTGCACCGGCGCCAGTTCCTCGCCAAGCCGCGGGTGGTGGTCTGCGTCCCGTCGGGCATCACCGGGGTCGAGCGGCGGGCGGTGTTCGACTCCACCATCCGGGCCGGGGCCAGGGGCGCGTTCATCATCGAGGAGCCGATGGCGGCCGCAATCGGCGTCGGCCTGCCCGTGCACGAGCCAACCGGCAACATGGTGGTCGACATCGGCGGTGGCACCACCGAGGTCGCCGTCATCTCCCTCGGCGGGATCGTGACCAGCCAGTCGATCCGGATCGGAGGCGACGAGCTGGACGAGGCCATCATCAGCTACGTGAAGAAGGAGTACTCCCTGATGCTCGGGGAGCGCACCGCCGAGGAGATCAAGATCACCATCGGCTCGGCCTACCCGCTGCCCGAGGAGCCGCAGACCGAGATCCGCGGCCGCGACCTCGTCACCGGCCTGCCCAAGACGATCGTGGTCGGAGCCGAGGAGATCCGCAAGGCGATCGAGGAGCCGGTCAACGCGATCGTCGACGCGGTCAAGAACACCCTCGACCACACCCCGCCCGAGCTGGCCGCGGACGTGATGGACAAGGGCATCGTGCTCACCGGCGGGGGCGCGCTGCTGCGGGGCCTGGACGAGCGGCTGAAGCACGAGACCAGCATGCCGATCCACCTGGCCGACGAGCCACTGCACTCGGTGGCGATCGGGTCGGGCAAGTGCGTGGAGGAGTTCGAGTCGTTGAAACGGGTCCTGATCGCGTCCTCAGACCGCTAGCTCGCTTTGGAGGCTGGGAGGCGTCCGCCTTCCTGACAGACGTTGCACGATCGCCCGCGCCGCGCCCGCATCATCCTCGCCGTGCTCCTGCTCGCCTCGGTCACGGTGATCACGGTCGACTTCCGCGAGTCGGCCAGCGGGCCCGTGGACCGGCTGCGGCAGGTGACGGTCGGCGTGTTCGGCCCCGCGCAGCGGGCGGTGAGCGCCGTGGCCCGCCCGGTCGGTGGCTTCTTCGTCGGCCTCACCGAGGTCGGCGGCCTGCGTGGCGACAACCGGCGCCTCAAGGCCGAGGTCGACCGGCTGCGGGCCCAGGAGCGCACCTACCAGGACCTGCTCACCGAGAACGAGCGGCTCCGGGGTGCGCTCAACATGGCCAGGCGGTGCGGCTGCCGGACCGTCGGGGCGACCGTGGTGGCCCGCTCGGGCTCCAACTTCCAGTGGTCGGTGACGATCGACGCTGGCGCGAGGCTTGGCGTCGCCCGCGACATGGCCGTGATCGACGCCCAGGGCCTGGTCGGCCGGGTCGTGGCCGTGACCGCCGACTACGCCACCGTCCTGCTGCTGGTCGACCCGACCAGCGGGGTGGCCGCGAGCCTGGCCCGGACCAAGGCCCGCGGCCTCGTCCGGGGGGGCGGCAGCGGGCCGCTCGGGTTCGAGCCGGTCCGGGCCGGCGTCCAGGTCAAGGTGGGCGATACCGTCGTCACCCAGAGCTACCAGGGCGGGGTCTTCCCCCAGGGGCTCCCTGTGGGGGTGGTCGAGCGGGTCGGCCCGGCCTCGGGCGGGCTCGTCCAGAGCGTCGCCGTGCGGCCCTACGCCGACGTGGCTGCCCTCGACGTCGTCGCCGTGGTGGTGGCCAAGCCGCCGGTGCCGGCGCCGCCCAAGGGCCCGGGCACGGCGCCGCCCAAGGGCCCGCGCGCGGTGCGGACCGGGATCGGGCGCTGAGCGGTGCGCCGGGTCCTCGCCCTCGCCGCCGTGATCGCGGCTGCCGTGCTGCTCGAGTCCACCGTGCTGGCCGGCTTCCGCCTCGGCGGGGTGCGGCCCGACCTGCTCGTCGTGGCGGTCGTGGCGGTGGCCATGGCCTCCGGGCCGACCTCGGGCGCGCTGTTCGGCTTCTGGGCCGGGCTCGTCGCCGACCTGCTGTTCGCGCCGCCGGTCGGCGTCTCCGCGCTCGTCTACACCAGCGTCGGCTACGCCGTGGGGCTGGTGCGGGTCTACGTGGTCAGCCCGAGCGCCTGGGTCCACCTCGCCCTGGCCGGTGTGGCCAGCCTCGTGTCGGTGTGGAGCACCGGGCTGGTGCTGCGCGTGCTCGACCTGTCGTCCTGGTCGTTCGTTGCCCGCTCGGGCCCGCTCGTGGCCCTCTGCAACCTGCTGCTGACCCCGTTCGTCTACCCGGTCGTGCGGCTGCTCGCCGAGCGCGTCCGATCCGAGAAGCTCTACCGCTGGTAGGCTCGGCTCCGTGCAAAACCAGGATTCGCGGCTGCGCGCCCGCCTGTCGCTGCTCTCGTTCATCGTGCTCGGCCTCTTCCTCGCCCTGTTCTCGCGGCTCTGGTACCTGCAGGTGCTGGCTGGCGAGCGCTACGGCGACCTGGCCGAGGGCAACCGCGTGCGCCAGGTCGTGGTCGACGCGCCCAGGGGCCGGATCCTCGACCGCCAGGGCCGGGTCCTGGTCCGTAACCGGGCCGCCTGGGCGGTCACCGTCAAGCCCTCTGAGCTGGGCGACCAGCGTGACCGCATTGTCGGTCGGCTGGCCCGGGTGCTCGGGCTGCCCAAGGCCAGGATCGAGGAGCGGCTGCGTGACTACACCGGGTCGCCCCTGCGCGGCGTGCCCGTGGCCGAGGACGTCCCGGTCGCCCAGCTCTTCTACCTGACCGAGCACGCCGACCAGTTCCCCGGCGTCGTCCCCGAGGTACTCGCCCTGCGCGAATACCCATCAGGGCCAGTCGCCTCCCACGTGCTCGGCTATGTTGGCGAGATTTCCCCCCAGGAGCTCGCCTCCAAGCGGTTCCGCGGGGTCAGGCAGGGCGACACCGTGGGCAAGGCCGGGGTCGAGCTGACCTACGACCGGCTGCTCCGGGGCCGGACCGGTGTGCGCGACCTCGAGGTGGACGCCAAGGGGGACGTGGTGCGGACCCTCGACTCGACCGAGCCGGTCGCCGGCAACGACGTCCGCCTCTCCCTCGACCTCGACCTCCAGCGCACCGTCGAGCAGGCTCTGGCCGAGGGCCTGCTGACCGCACGCTCCCTGCCCGACCGGGAGCGTGGCGGGACCTACCCGGCACAGGCGGCCACCGCGGTCGTGCTCGACCCCAGGGACGGCTCGGTGCTCGCCCTGGCCAGCCTGCCCCAGTACGACCCCAGGAAGTTCGTGGACGGCATCTCCCGGGCCGACTTCAGCCGCTACGCCACCAGCCCCGGCAAGCCGCTGATCGACCGGGCGGTCCAGTCCGCCTACCCGCCCGGCTCGACCTGGAAGCCGTTCACCGCCATGGCCGCGCTGCGGGCCGGGGTCGTCACCCCGTCCACGGTGTTCCCGTCCACGGGCTCGTTCACCTTCGGCAGCTACGTCAAGCGGGACTGGAAACGGGGCGGGCACGGCCCGACCGACCTGCTCAAGAGCCTGCGCGAGTCGGTCGACGACTACTACTACGCGGTCGGCGCCCGCTTCGCCGCGGCCGAGCGCGGCCAGGAGCTGCGCCACGAGCCGGTTCGCGAGGAGATGCAGGCCACCGCGCGCAGCTTCGGGTTCGGCCGCCGGCCAGCCCTCGACCTGCCCTACGCCGCCGACGGCACCGTTCCCGACCGGGCCTGGCGCCGCCGCTACTGGGAGGCGAACAAGCAGGCGTACTGCGCCGGCACCAGCACGCTCTACCGGGAGCTGTGCCGCTACGGCTACCACTGGCAGGGCGGCGACGACCTCAACATCGCCATCGGCCAAGGCGACCTGCAGGTCTCGCCGCTGCAGCTCGCCGCAGCCTACGGCGCGCTCGCCAACGGCGGGACGGTGTGGGCGCCCCACGTCGCCCAGGAGGTCGTGAACCCGGCCACCCGCAGGCGCATCCGGACCGTCGAGCCCCGCAAGGCCTCGGTCGTGCGCATGCCGGTGGGCGACTTCGCGGCCGTCGGCCAGGGTCTCGTGCAGGTGCCGAGCGCCGGCACGGCCGCGGCCGCCTTCCGTGGCTTCCCGCTCGACCGCTTCCCGGTCGCCGGCAAGACGGGCACGGCCGACCTGCCGCCCAGGGCGCCCTTCGCCTGGTTCGCCTCCTATGCCCCGGCCCCCGACCCCCGGTACGTCGTGGTGGTCATGGTCGAGGAGGGCGGCCACGGCGGCGAGTCGGCAGCCCCGGTCGCCCGGGTCGTCTACGAGAAGCTGTTCGGGCTACCCTCGACCAAGGTCGCGGCCGGCGCGGACGCGAGCAGGTGACGGGCTGATGCAGGAGTCGTGGGGGTCGTGGTCGGACCGGGCGTCGCGGCTCGGCTGGGAGACCGCGACCGACCGGCCGCTGGCGTGGCGGTCGCCCTGGCGGCACCTCGACCCCCTGGTCGTGCTGGCCGCCTGCGGGCTGGCCGTGCTCGGCTTGGCCGCGATCTACTCGGCGACGTTCTCGAGCCTGCGCGAGCAGGGCCTGCCCGAGAGCCTGGTCATGCGCAGGCAGCTCCTCAGCCTGGGCCTCGGCCTGGCCGGCATGGTGGCTGTGACGCTGGTCGACTACCGGCGGCTGCAGGCGTACGCGGCCCTGGTGCTCGGGGCCGTGGTGCTGGCACTCGGGGCCGTTCTGACCCCGCTCGGGGCGGCCGCCAACGGGGCCCAGTCGTGGTTCAGCCTGGGCGCCTACCAGGTCCAGCCGTCCGAGTTCGCCAAGATGGGCGTGATCGTCACCCTGGCCGCCGTCCTCGGCGGCCGGTCCGAGCGGTCCGAGCGCGCGGCGCTGGTGCTCGCGCTGGGGATCGTCGGCCTGGTCAGCGCCGAGATCGTGCTCCAGCCCGACTTCGGCACCTTCATGGTGTTCGTTGCGGTGCTGTTCGGCATGCTGCTGGTGGGGGGCATCCGGCTGCGCTGGCTGCTGGTGCTCGCGCTGGTCGGCAGCCTCGGGGTGGTCGGCATGTTCAGGCTCAACCTGCTCAAGGAGTACCAGAAGGAGCGCCTCACCGCCTTCGTCAACCCCGGCGCGGACGCCAGTGGCCGTGGCTACACCTACAACTACCGGCAGGCGCTCATCGCCATCGGCTCGGGCGGCCTCACCGGCAAGGGCTACCTGCGCGGCACCCAGACCAACCTCCAGTACGTGCCCGAGCAACGCACCGACTTCATCTTCACGGTCATCGGCGAGGAGCTGGGCTTCGCCGGCGCGGCCGTGCTGCTGCTGCTGTTCGCCGTCCTGCTCTGGCGCGGGCTGCGCATCGCGGTGATCGCCCGGGACCCCTTCGGCTCCCTGGTCGCCGCCGGGGTCGTCACGATGTTCGCTTTCCAGGCGTTCGTCAACATCGGGATGACCATCGGCATCATGCCGATCACCGGCATCCCGCTCCCGTTCGTCTCCTACGGCGGCTCGTCGCTGCTCTCGAGCCTCCTCGCGGTCGGGCTGCTGCTCAACGTCCACATGCGCCGGTACCTCTGAGGCGCCCGGGACAGCGGGGACGGAACACTGGGGAGTAGCTAATTCGGCCTACCCTTTGCCGGTACCAGATTGATCTGGCAGACTCGTAAGCGTCTTTCGTCATACCACCCTGCGGTGCGGCCCGACGCCGTGCCGCCGCCTCACCCAGGTTCTGGGCATCCCGGTTCGATCCGGCCATCCGGCCGGCGGGGGACCGGGACCGCCCGAGGGTCGGGGCGCCGGCCACGGGGATCGCGGCTTCACCGCAGACGACGGGCCGGTCGTTCCCGCTTGGGTCGAGCTGACGCTCGGTCCCAGCCCGGAGCTTCCGGACGGTGTGGCGGCGCCGCCCAACCGGGCGGACGACTCGGACCCGTGCGACGGTCAGGGTCCAGCCCGGCTCGGCCGGGGGGAAACCTCCCCCGAGCGCGCAACGGTTTCGGCCGCCCCCGTCGGTGGCCGCCAGAGTTTGGTGAGGAGCATCAATGGCTTCCCCCGACGAGTCCCGGGCGGACGACGCCCGGGGCCCTTCCGGCACACCCACATCTCCCGCTTCGCATGAAGCACCGGTCGAGCGCCAAGCACCGGTCGAGCGGCAAGCACCGGTCGAGCGCCTACCCGCACCACCCGGCGAGGCCCAGAACCGCCGCGAGCCCGGTCCCGGCGCCGTCCCCCCGGTGCGGCCCAGGGGCGCCGCCTCGTTCCCGGGCGGCCCGCCACCCGCCAGCACCCCGGCCGAGCCGCTGGCGTCGCCGCCGACGGCCTCCCTGGCGGTCGAGACGCCTCCCCGCTTCCAGGTGACCACTGTGGAGACCACCGCGACCGCGTCGTTCCCGGGCGGCCCGCCACCCGCCCGCCCCGACGGAGGCGAGCCGGCCTCCGGCGACGGACGGGCCGCCCCCAGCCGGCGCCGGGCCGGCTCCGGCAGGCGCCGGGCCGCCACGCCGTTCGAGGTCGCCGACGCGAGCCCGCCCCTGCTGACCGCCACCGCCACCACCGACCGGCCGGCCGCGCCGGTGCCTCCGGCCACCGCCGAGGAGACCGCGCCGTCCCAGGACGCGGGCGGCGCTGCCGAGGCGGCGACCGAGCCTGCCCCGGCCGCGGCCGAGCCTACCTCGGCCGCCGCCGAGCCCGGCCCGGCCGCCGCCGAGCCCGGTCCCCCTGGCTCCGCGCCCGCCCGAGCCGCCGCCGGTTCCGCGCCTGTCCCGGCCCCCGCCGAGTCTGCCGCCGCCGAGTCTGCCGCCGCCGGTTCCGTGCCTGCCGCCGCCGGTTCCGTGCCTGTCCCTGCCGGTTCCGCGCCTGCCCCCGCCGCCGCGTCGGCCCTGCCTCGCGCCGAGCCCGAGGGGGCCGATGCGGAGCCCGCCGAGGGGGATGTGGACGAAGACAGCGGGCCGCTGGCCCGACCGGGCGGAGGGCGCCGCCGCCGCCGGGGCCGGCGTCCGTCACAGGTGCGGGCCGAGGCCCGCTCGCCTGAAGCGCGCGAGGCCCGCTCGCCTGAAGCGCGCGAGGCCCGGGCCGACCAACCAGCCGGGGAGCAGGACGAGGTCACCAAGGCAGCGCGCGCGACCGGGCCTGGCGCCGGCGAGCTGGCCCTGGCCGGCGCACCTGACGAGCTCGACGGGGCGATCGCGGTCACGGCGTCCCCCCACCGCGGATCGGCGCCGGCCGGCGAGGACGCGGAGGGCCAGGACGAGGACGAGAGCGCCGAGGGCTCGGCCCGCACGCGCGCCCGCCGCCGCCGTCGCGCCGCCGCCAAGGCCCGTACCCGCACCGAGCCGCCCGCGGGCGAGGCTGCCGCGGTCGCCGACGGCGGGTCCGGGTCCGGCGCTCCGGCCGCCGCCGCGGCCGCCGCCGAGGCGGCTCCGGCCGGCCGGGACGGGGGCCGCCCTCGGCCTGGTCAGCGGGGGACCGCTGCCGTGGCCGACGCCGCCCCCTCCGATGCCAAGCCCGAGCGCCCGTCGCGCGGGCGGGGACGGGGCCGGCTCGGCGCGGTCGCCAGGGAGCGCGCCGAGGCGCCGGCTGCCAGCGCCACGCCCGCCCCGGCTGCCAGCGCCACGCCCGCCCCGGACGCCAGCGCCGCACCCGCGCCGGACGCTGAGCCCGAGGCCCGCACCATGCCGGCCAGGCCGGCGGCGGGCAGCTCGACGCGCCTGGACTCGCGCGGGCGTGCCGGGCAGGGCTCTCGCCAGGCCGACCGGGGTCGCCGCCGGCGGTCCTCCGGCCTGACCGAGGAGCAGAAGCGGCTCCTGCGCGAGGACGGTCCAGACAAGCGGATGCTGGTGACCGAGGGCGCCGAGCGCACCCAGATCGGCGTGCTCGAGGGCCGCACCCTGGTCGAGCACTACGTGACCCGCAAGTCCGGCCGTTCCTTCGTCGGCAACATCTACCTCGGCCGGGTCCAGAACGTCCTGCCCGGCATGGAGGCCGCCTTCGTCGACATCGGCAAGGGCCGCAACGCGGTGCTGTACGCCGGCGAGGTCAACTACAACGAGGAGGACCTCGACGGCGAGGCTCCCCGCATCGAGAAGGTGCTGAAGCCAGGCCAGTCCGTGCTGGTCCAGGTCACCAAGGACCCGATCGGGGCCAAGGGGGCCCGGCTGACCGCGCAGGTGTCGCTGGCCGGCCGCTATCTCGTGCTGCAGCCGGAGGACAACACCTTCGGGATCTCGCGGCGCCTGCCCGAGGAGGAGCGCTCCCGGCTGCGCGAGATCCTCAAGGAGGTCCGGCCCAAGGGCCTCGGGCTGATCGTGCGCACCGCGGCGGAGGGCGCCACCGCCGACGACCTGCGCGCCGACCTCGCCCGCCTGCAGGCGCGCTGGGAGGCGGTCGAGCGCAAGGCCAAGAAGGCGTCGGCGCCCGCGGTCATCTACTCCGAGCCCGAGCTGGTCGTCAGGGTCATCCGCGACATCTTCTCGCCCGACTTCGTCGAGCTGGTGGTCGACGAAGTCGGGCTGTACGAGCGGGTCAAGGACTACCTGGAGGAGGTCGCCCCCGACCTGCTGCCCAAGCTCCGCCGCCACGACGGCAAGCTGCCGCTGTTCGAGCACCACCACGTGGTCGAGCAGATCCACAAGGCGCTCGAGCGCAAGGTCTGGCTGCCTTCGGGCGGGTCGATCGTGATCGACCGGACCGAGGCGATGACCGTCGTCGACGTGAACACCGGCAAGTTCGTGGGCAAGTCGAATCTCGAGGAGACCGTGGTGGCCAACAACCTCGAGGCCGCCGAAGAGATCGTCCGCCAGCTCCGCCTGCGCGACATCGGCGGGATCATCATCATCGACTTCATCGACATGCTGTTCGAGCGCAACCAGCAGGCGGTCGTCGAGCGGTTGCGGGCCGCCCTGGCCAGGGACAAGACCAAGAGCCAGGTGATGGAGGTCTCCTCGCTCGGCCTGGTGCAGATGACCCGCAAGCGGGTCTCCGGCGGCCTGCTCGAGAGCTTCTCGGAGACCTGCCCGACCTGCGAGGGACGAGGGGTCGTGATCACCCACGAGATCTAGGCGCTGCGCGCCGGAACGCTTGGACCGCCTTCGGCGGATCCCAACAGGTGGCGACCGCCAAGATCGGCGGTCGCGCGACCGCAGAATCGGCGGTCGCGTTGACGGGCCTCGGGCATCGGCACTACCCTTGGCGGTCGGCGCGCCCGCGCTCGCCGCGAGGCGCCCGCATCGCCTTACTGACCCGCATCCCTTTACTGAAAGGACTGTCGCGACGTGTACGCCGTCATCCGCACCGGCGGGAAGCAGTACAAGGTGAAGGTCGGCGACGTCATCGACGTCGAGCGGCTCGCCGGCGACGATGGCGCCAGCATCGAGCTCGCGCCCCTGCTGGTGGTCGACGACGAGGGTAACGTGACCTCCCAGGCCGGTGACCTGACCGGCGCGCTGGTCACCGCCACCGTCGTGGACCAGCACCGCGGCAAGAAGATCCGCGTCTTCACCTACAAGAACAAGACCGGGCAGCAGCGCCACCAGGGCCACCGCCAGTCGCTGACCAGGCTCAAGGTCGAGAAGATCGACCTGCCGGGCAAGAAGAGGGCCTCGGCCGGTTCCAGCACCAAGCAGGAGAGTTGACATGGCCCACAAGAAAGGCGCCTCCTCCAGCCGCAACGGCCGCGACTCGGCCTCCAAGCGGCTCGGGGTGAAGCGGTACGGCGGCCAGGTGGTGACCGCAGGCACGATCCTCGTGCGCCAGCGCGGCACCCGCATCCACCCAGGCGCCAACGTCGGCAGGGGCGGCGACGACACCCTGTTCGCCAAGGCCGAAGGCAAGGTCGTCTACCACCAGGTGCGCGGACGCAAGCTGGCCAGCATCGACACGGAGGGCGCCGCGTAACGGCTCCCAGGCTCCGTCCGGCCCGTGCGCGGGCCGGACGGCCTTCGCGCGCCACACGATCTCGCGCGCCACAGGCGGTCGCGCGCCCAGGCGGGCCCCGCGCGCTTCGGACGGCCTCGCGCCTCAGGCGGTCGCGCGCCCAGGCGGCCTCGCGCGTCGGACGGGCCTCGCGCGCCACATGCGGGTGCGCTGTGCGCTGCCCGCCGCCGTCTCAGCTGGCAACGGATGAGGACGTGACCCGTGTTCGTTGACGAGACCACGGTCGAGCTCGCCGCCGGCAGCGGCGGCGACGGCGTCACCTCGTTCCACCGCGAGAAGTTCCGGCCCCGGGGTGGGCCCGACGGCGGCGACGGCGGCCGCGGCGGCGACGTCGTCCTGGTGGCCGACCCTGCCGTGGGCACCCTGGTGGAGTACCACTTCCACCCGCACCAGCGGGCGGGCCGGGGCAGGCACGGTCAGGGCAACAACCGCAAGGGCGCCGAGGGCGAGGACCGGGTCTTGCCCGTGCCGGTCGGGACGGTGGTCCGCGACGAGCACGGCGAGCAGCTCGCCGACCTGGCCGCCGCCGGCACGCGCTACGTCGCCGCCCGCGGCGGGGGCGGCGGGCGCGGCAACGCGATCCTGTCCGGCCCGGGCCGGCGGGTGGCCCACTTCCACGAGAAGGGGGAGCCGGGCCGCCGGCGCCGGCTCGTCCTCGAGCTGCGCCTGCTCGCCGACGCCGGCCTGGTCGGGTTCCCGAACGCGGGGAAGTCGAGCATCGTTGGCTGGGCATCGGCGGCCCGGCCCAAGGTGGCCGACTACCCGTTCACGACCCTCGAGCCGGTCCTCGGCGTGGTGCGCGCCGGCGAGCACGACTTCGTCCTCGCCGACGTGCCCGGGCTCATCCCGGGGGCGGCGGCCGGCAAGGGGCTCGGGCACCGGTTCCTCCGCCACGTGACCCGCTCGGCGGTGCTCGTCCACGTGCTCGACCTCGCCCCGCTCGAGCCCGGCCGGGACCCCGAGTCCGACCTGGCCGTGATCGAGGCCGAGCTGGCGGCCTACGACCCGGACCTGGCCGGCCGGCCCGCCCTCGTGGTGGCCAACAAGGTCGACCTGCCCGACGGCAGGGAGCGGCTGCCAGAGGCCGCCGCGGCCGCCGGCCGGCGGGGCCTCGGCTTCCATGCCGTGTCGGCCGCGACCGGCGAGGGCATGCGGGAGTTCCTGTACGCGCTGGGCGCAGCCGTGGCCGAGGCGCGGGCCGCCCTGCCATTCCCCGAGCGGAGCGAGCATCAGCTGGTCACGGTCGAGTCCGAGGTGCCGATCCAGGTCGTGCGCGACCCTGACGGCCGCTTCCGGGTGCGCGGCGACCGCCCCGAGCGCTGGGTCGCCATGAGCAACCTCGACAACCCCGAGGCCGTGGCCTACCTGCAGCGCCGCCTGCGCCGGGCCGGCGTGGAGGAGCTGCTGCTGGCGGCCGGGGCGCGGCCCGGCGACGACGTCGCCATCGGGCCGGCCACGTTCGAGTTCACGCCCGAGGGCGGGCCGGGAGCCACCGCGACCGGCGACACCGCCTGACCGCATCGTCGCCGGCCTGACCTCCGGCGGCGTCAGGGGATGGGGGGCCGGGCCGCTCTGGCCGCGTCCACGGCCAGCCGCGACCAGACGTTGAGATCGTGCCCAGCGTTGGAAAGGCGCCCCGCCATGGGGGCGCCCATCCTTCCGAGACCGAGGAGCGCGGTACGGGTCACGCGCGCGCTTCCGGTTCCTGCGACGGCTCCCGCGCGGCCCGCGACTCCCCGTCCCGCCGCGCCTCGTACCCGATGGCGTTGCCGCTGTCGGGGTCGAAGAAGTGCATGTTGTGGGTGTCGACGGCCAGCTCGATCTTGCGGCCCGGCCGCGCCTGGGTCTTGGGGCTGACCCGTGCGGTCCACAACGTCTCGCCCTCGCCGGCCAGCACCTCCGCGGTATCGACCTCCTCCTTGGCGGCCTTGTCGAACTTGGCCAGCATCACCTCGTGGCGCACCGTCGGCGCGTGCACCGTGAACATCAAGTTGACCTCCGAGCCCAGCTCCTCGGCGATCGCCACCTCGGTCTTTATCTTCGCCCACCCCTGGTCATGGATCAGAGTTGCGTCCTCGAAGTCCGACGGGCGCAGCCCGATGATCACGTTGCGGTCAAAGTAGCGGTCAAGCCCTTGGAGGTCGGCCACGACCTCCTCGGGCACCGGCAGCTTGTTGTCGGCAAACACCACCGCCGGCCCCCCGTCACGCACCAGGCGGGCCTCGACCAGGTTCATCGCGGGGGAGCCGATGAAGGTGGCCACAAACAGGTTGCGCGGGTACTCGAACAGGTTCTGCGGGGTGTCGGCCTGCTGCAGCTCCCCGTCTTTGAGCACCGCGACCCGGGAGCCCAGCGTCATCGCCTCGATCTGGTCGTGGGTCACATACACCGTGGTGACCCCCAGGCGGTCGTGGAGGCGGGCCAGCTCGGCGCGCATCCCCACCCGCAGCTTGGCGTCCAGGTTGGAGAGCGGCTCGTCCATCAGGTACGCCTGCGGTTCGCGCACGATCGCCCGGCCCATCGCCACCCGCTGCCGCTGCCCCCCGCTCAGCGCGGCCGGCTTGCGGTCAAGGTAGGGCTCCAACGCCAGGATCCTGGCGGCCTCGGCGACCCGCTTGGCCTGCTCCTGTTTGGGAGTCTTGCGCAGCTGCAGCCCGAACGCCAGGTTGTCGCGCACGGTCATGTGCGGGTACAGGGCGTAGTTCTGGAACACCATCGCGATGTCGCGGTCCTTGGGGGCCAGGTCGTTGACGACCCGGTCGCCGATGGCGATGGTGCCCGCGGTGATGTCTTCCAGGCCGGCGATCATCCGCAGCGCGGTCGACTTGCCGCACCCAGACGGCCCCACAAAGACCATGAACTCCCCGTCGGCGATGTCCAGTGACA
The DNA here is from genome assembly GCA_036000965.1 of Actinomycetes bacterium. Taxonomy (NCBI): domain Bacteria; kingdom Bacillati; phylum Actinomycetota; class Actinomycetes; species Actinomycetes bacterium. The sequence continues at coordinate 7,832 of DASYUT010000354.1, read as the reverse complement.
ACGCGTTGACCGCCCTGACGTTGCCGCCGTACTCCTTGGTGACGCTGTCCAGCACGATCTGCGCCATGGTCGCTCCCGCTCCCTCCACACCACCGACCGCTGGCCGGTCGCCGCGGGCGGATTGACCGCCCTTACCCTGACCTGGGCGAACGTACCCGAGCTACCGAAGCGAAAACTTCTGTGACCCAGAGCTCGCCTCGGTGCCGGACAAGCCTCCCGTGCGCGCTAGGGTAGCTGTTCGCGGGTGTCGCTACCAGCCCCGGCCGCTGGACGCCGCCTCCCGTACACTGCGCCGCGGTCGCGACGGACGGCCGGCCGGGCGGGTGAGCAATGGCGGACAGGGCACCACGAACGCGCGGCCGGGCGGCTGGCCCGGCGGACCGGGCAGGACGGGCGCCCGACTGGGCCGGCCGGTCAGCCGGGGGCGGCGCCGAGCGGCGGGTGGGGATCATGGGCGGCACCTTCGACCCGATCCACCACGGCCACCTGGTCGCCGCCGACGAGGCTCGCTGGCAGCTCGACCTTGAGCAAGTCCTGTTCATCCCGACCGGACAGCCCTGGCAGAAGCCAGTCGGGGTGACCGCCGCCGAGGACCGCTACCTGATGACGGTGATCGCCACCGCGTCCAACCCCGCCTTCGTGGTCAGCCGGCTCGAGATCGACGTCCCCGGGCCCACCTACACCGTGGACACCCTCCGCCGCCTGCGCGCCCGGCTCGGCCCGGAGACCCGCCTGTTCTTCGTCACCGGCGCCGACGCGATCCTGCAGATCCTGAGCTGGAAGGACCCGGAGGAGATGTTCGCCCTGGCCGAGCTGATCGCGGCCACGCGGCCCGGCCACGACCTGTCCGACCTGCTCGGCGCCGTCCCGACCGCGGCCGGCCGGGTCCACCCCGTCCGGATCCCGGCGCTCGCGATCTCCTCGACCGACATCAGGGCCCGGGTCGCCAGCGGCGCGCCCATCCAGTACCTGGTGCCCGAGGGCGTCGCCCACTACATCGAGAAGCGCGGGCTGTACCGGGAGCCGGGCGGTGGGGACCCGGGGGAGCCAGGCGGTGGGGACCCGGGGGAGCCAGGCGACCTCCCGCCCCTGGCCGACAGGGACCCGCGCTGACCCGGTCATGGATGCGAACGGCCCGTCGGGCCGGTACCGTACAGGTAGGAGGTGCACGACGCACCGACGCCGGTCGTGGACGCCAGCGTGGTCGTGGACGACGACCGGGAACGCAGCGTGCTGCCCACCCGGCGGCACCCTTCCAAGGAGTTCGCCCCTGCACACCAGCCTAGAGTTCGCGCTCACCGCCGCGTCGGCGGCATCCTCCAAGCAGGCTCGTGACGTCCGGGTTCTCGACGTGTCCGAGCCGCTCGTGATCTCTGACTATTTCGTGATCTGCTCGGCTTCGAGCGACCGGCAGGTCCGCGCCATCGCCGAAGAGGTGGAGCGTGCCTGCCGGGTCAAGGGCGTCCGCCCGCTCCACCGTGAGGGCGAGCGAGAGGCCCGCTGGGTCCTCCTCGACTTCGTGGACTTCGTCGTCCACGTGTTCCTGCAGGAGGAGCGCGAGTACTACGACCTGGAGCGCCTCTGGCGCGACGCCCCGGTCGTCGCCCACTCCGACGACGTCGGGAGCCTCGTCACCGTCACCGCCTGACGCCTCGCGCCGGCTCGCCCAGCCAGGCGACCAAAGCGTGGTTTGGTCGGTCTGGTTGTGGTTAGGCTACGCCCCGCATCCCCCAGCACCGGGTCGTGGCCGCTCGGTGGTCCCACCTGTCCGGCCGGGGGAGTTCTGGCATCGGCAGGGGGGGTGACTGGAGGACTGCCGTGTACCGCAGGCGCAGCATCTTTCGCCTCCTGCTCCTGATCTACATCCTGATCGGGATCTTCGTGGCGTTCGACCGGAACTACATCACCGAACCACTGCTCAAGGGCGTGCTCTCGGCCCTGCTCGCGATCTTCCTGTGGTTCCTCGTACTCCTCGGGGTCAACCTCAAGATAAGCTGACCGGAGCGCGGGTCCGGGCTCCCAGGGCACTTCCTCATTGCGAGGAAGCGGCCTGGTCTCCTATACTCCCGGCGCTCCAGGGGCTGTAGCTCAGTTGGCAGAGCGCTTGCATGGCATGCAAGAGGTCAGGGGTTCAAATCCCCTCAGCTCCACCACCCCACGGCACCCCCTCTGAGCAGGCACAACGCCGTCCCTTCGTGCCCTACGCGGCGGGCTGCTCGCGTCGCGCAGTCGGCGTTTCCCGGAGATTTCCCGGAGGCTCACACCGAGCGGTCGGGATTCTCACTGTCCGTGGTTGCGCTTCAGCGCTCGGTGCTGCCTCTACGGTCGTGTTGCCACGCTTGGTGATGTGCGAGCACTCCACCCGGTGCGACGTCAGGTAGCTGGGAGGGTGATCTCGTAGCCACGATCGCCTCTCCACCTCCCGCACCTGCCGAGCCCCAAGACTTGCATCCGAACGACACAACGATATAGTTGTGTCATGCTTCCGGAGTTCGAGGGCGGCGTGTTGCCGCCGGGCATCCATCAAGCCTCGTGGCGAGAGGTGGAGGAACGGTTGGGCTGGAATGATCGGCGGCGGAGCTTGCTCACCGGGCTGAGGTCCCTGCTCGAGGAGCTTGCCCGTGCGGGGTGCTCGCGGGCGTGGCTCGATGGCAGCTTCGTGACCGACCAGCGCTACCCGGGAGACTTCGACCTGGTGTGGGACCCGGAAGCTGTCGACCTCGGCGAGCTCGACCAGGTGTTGCAGGATCTGGATCCGCCCCGCGAGGCACAGAAGCGGAAGTACGGCGGTGACATCCTGCCGAACGTTGTCGAGGGACGCTTGGGCATGCCGTTCCTGGAGTTCCTCCAGCAGGACCCAGTTACCGGCCAGGCCCGGGGGATCGTGGAACTGCAGCTGGAGGGCTTGGGATGATCAAGAACGACCGACAGCACGGGATCATCCGTGGGCGCGTGGAGCGGCTCCAGCGGCTGCAGGATGAGCTGCTGGACCGGCTAGAGAACAGGTCCGTGGATCGTGCACGTACTGAGCTGGAGCTGAAGGTGGTTCGCGCCGAGATCCGCCGCCTGCAAGCTGAACTTGATGACTACGAGGCATTGAAGGAGGGGCGTGGCGAGATCGGGACGGCGAAGTCCCTGGAAGACCTTCCTCGGCTTCTCATCCGCGCCCGCGTCGCCGCTGGTCTGACCCAAGCCGAGTTGGCCGAGGGACTCGGCCTGAAGGAACAGCAGATCCAGCGTTACGAGGCCACCGACTACGAGTCAGCGAGCCTTTCGCGGCTTATCGAAGTCGCGGGCGCTCTGGACCTCCAACTTGGCTCCTCCATCGAGCGGGAGGATCTGAGGTACGACGCGGCCACCGTGCTTCGGCGGCTCGGACGTGTGGGCTTGACGCGGGAGTTCTTGGAGAAGCGGTTTATGCCTGCCGAGGAGGACCAGCAGGAGTCGGTTGTGAGCTTGGTGGGCCGACTCGCACACGTGTACGGCTGGCCGCCGGAAGACATCCTCGCCGGGCGCGTGACCCAGGTGTCCCGTGCCCTTGCGCCAGTCGCTTTCAACAAGCCAAGGAATGCAAGCGAGGCGCGTTCTGCGGCGCTCGCTGGCTATGCCGACTACCTGACTCGTCTTCTGGTCCGTGCGATCGCAACGACCACTGTCGACCTGCCCGCGGATCCGGTGGAACTCCACGCCCGCATGGGTGGGCCAGCCGGTCCGGTCACGTTCGCCACGGCCCTGGACACGCTGTGGGCGGCTGGCGTCGCTATCTTGCCGCTGCGTGAGCGCGGCGGCTTCCAGGCTGCCTACTGGCGGCATGGCGAACGCGACATTGTGGTGATCAACGCGATGCAACGAGAAGAGTCACGCTGGCTCTTCTACCTGCTGCACGAAATTGGCCACATCCACGAGCGCAGCGATGAGCGCGCATTGCTGGAGGACGCCCCCGGACACGACAATGAGGTCACCGAGGTCCGTGAGCGACGCGCGAACGAATTCGCAACTGCGGCGCTCTTCGGAGGGAGGAGCGAAGAGCTGTTCCAGCTCGTACTCGACAAGAGCGGCGGGAAGCCCGCCCTGATCCAACGCGCAGTCCATTCCGTGGCCCGCCGCGACAATGTCGATGCGGGCGCGCTCGCCTTCAGCGTCGCCCATCGGCTGGCCGAGAGGGGCCATGACTGGTGGGGAGCCGCAATGAACCTCCAAGGGGATGAGAGTGATCCCTGGCGGATCGCTCGCGACTCGCTGATCGAGCGGCTCGATAGGTCGGCACTCGAACCGCTCGATGCCGACCTGCTTGCCCGTGCCCTTGATATCACCTCTCTCCGCGCGACTTCAGAAGGTGGCGAGACACAATGACGCTCGGTCCTCTCAAAGACAGCGTCTGGCTGCATGTGGGAGCCAGAACACCCGAGTACGTCGAACGACTCGCTCGCCTGGCAGGCGGTATTGTCCTTCAAGCTCCTCTTTCCAGCCCGCGGACGCGAGAGCTTGCCCGTTCAGGCCTACCCGTGCTCCTGCAGCATGATGCCCGTGAAGACCATAACCGGCCGACGCTGTTGGCGCCCAGTGATGCATGGCTGCTTGATCAGACTGGCTCCGCCATCGTGGCCTCTCGCGTGCGTTGGGTAACGGGCCCCAGCCTCACAGGCGAGCACGCTCTGCGTGAGGCAGCGAAGGAGGCGCGCGCGTTCTTGCGCCTGGCAAGGGAGCAGGCGCCCACCAGGCCCTCCATGGCGATCTTCGCTGTCTCCTATTCGTGGCTGACATCTGCGAACCCGCGCCGCCAGCTGGTTGCGGCGCTGCAGTCCGTTGGCGAACCCATCGGGTTGATGCTGGGCAAGGGGAAGGATCCGCTTGACAACACTCGTGCTGTGGAGGGGCTCGTGGAGATCGTCCAGTCGGTGGATCGGGTTGCGGTCCTTCGCTGCGACCATGGTGCGCTCGGCGCGTATGCGTTCGGCGCCTTGGGGGGTTCGATTGGGGTCGGCACCTCAACGCGGCACTTCACGGCTCATGGCGAGGGCGGCTGGGCGGATCTCAGTGACCCGACGCCGCGAGTGTTCCTACCCTTCCTGATGGCCTGGTGGAAAGGGTCGCGGCTGCCGTACTACGAGGGTGACCCGCTGTTCGACTGCTGCACGTGTAGCGTCTGCGATGGGGCTAGCCTTGTACGCTTTCAGGACGAACGCTTGGAGCCCGAAGCGGATGCGCATTCGGTCGCGTGTTGGTCCGCGATTGCTCTTGAGCTCGCGGAGCTGGAAGCCGCACGTCGTCCCGAGCGGTGGGTGGACCTTTGCCGCCAAGCGTACGCACGCCACGACGACATTGAGGACCGTCACGACGGCCTCCTTCAGCCTCCGTCGAAGCAGTTGAAGGCCTGGCTGAGGGTGGTCGGCATACGTGCCGCTTGATCTCGCCATCTCTGGAAGATGACCTCCACTAGGCGCGTCCTGCGTACGCCGAGCATCGGCGTAGAGCTAGGTGGGAGCACCTCGAAGAGGTCAGAGCCCGACAGGTAGCTGAGACCTACCCCACTCCTTCGGGCGCATTCGACTGCCCGGTCAAGTTCCCGCGGTCGGTGTCGTATTAGGAGGACTGTCGGCGCATCCTGGGCAAGAGGGGCGACGCTGCCCATGGAACGCCAATCGGACGCCACCTTGACCAGCGCGACGAGGTGCAGGGGCGAACGCAGCAAAGACCTCACACCGCTCGTGCTGACGGAGATAATTCCAGCCGGCACACAATCGAGGAACACAGATACAACCGGATCCACGCTCGCCCAGGGAACCTCGGCGCCGACGGGGAGGGTCGAGATCGACTTCAAGGTCAAGTAATCCGTGACCGCTTCGAGGCCGATCTCTTCGCGCCGCTGGATCTCCTCGTCGTCCAAGACGACGACCGCATGGAACCGTGTGCCCGCCCAGAACACTGAGCGCACCAGTAGACCCTCGATGTCGAAGGGCAAGCGGCATCGAGCTAGCACAGCTGCGTCGGATGAAACGTCAGACCTCCTATCGAACATACGTTCACAGTAGGGGCTGACTGTGACACGACTGTTGAGGTGACCAGGGGATCCCTGAAGCAGGTCGCGAGATGTGAGCCCTCCGATAGGTTTGAGACCAGTATTTGGCTCCGGTCATCACTGGGGCGGCGAGGCGCGCTCGGGATCCTGCTCGAACTCGGCCGGCCGCCACCTGAGCGCGGCATTCTCGTACGGCTGGACACACGCTGCACGGATCTCAAGGCGAGATATCCCAGAAGCTACGCGGAGTAGTGACCTTCAACGCCTTCCGTGATCACCTGGACGGGCGTCTCGGGTCTTGCGGGCCACCTCCAGCGCCATCTCGAGGCGCTGCTCGATCACGGCAACGACCCGCTCGGTCATCTCCGGGGTGGTCTCGCGGTAGATGCGGCCGATGGCGCTGCCGTGCGCGGCGTGCCGGCCGCCGCTGTGGCCCATCAGCTCGTCGATGACGCGTGCGGGGACGCCGTCCTCTTCTAGCCAGGTTGCGAAGGCATGGCGCAGGTCGTGGGCACCGCGCAGGTCGACGTGGTCAAGGCCGGCCCGGGCGGCGGCGGTCTTCAGTCGCCGGCGGAAGTTGTCGCGGTGGAGCTGGGTGCGGGTGCCGCGCTTGATGCCCGGGCCACCGGGGCGGCCTGGGCCGCCACCGGGGCCGGTGAAGACCAGATCTTCGGGGTTGTCCCCGGGCGGCAGTTGCCGGCCGATCGCCTCGGCGACCTGGCGGGCAAGGGGGATCTCGCGGATGCCCGCCTGGCTCTTGGGACGGGCCTTGAAGCCGCTGCCGAACTTGCCGGCCTGGTAGCGGGTCTCGGCGACCTGCACCACGCTGCGCCGCAGGAGCACCCGACGGCGGCGCAGCCCGGCCAGCTCCCCGAACCGCAGGCCCGTGCCGAGCAGGCTGATGACATGATCCCACCAGAAGTCGGGCAGGTGGGCCAGCAGCCGGCCGGCTTCGTCGGTGGTGGGGGCGTGGCGCGTCGAGGTGCCGAAGATCACCTCGGGGTCGACGGGCCGCTTGGGGGCTGGCACCTTGCGCATGGGGTTGAGGGGGATGGCGCCTTCGTCCTCGGCCAGTGCGAGGATGCGGAACAGGATCGACCGGCAGGCCATGACGCTGCCGTGGCCGAGCTGGCCGCGAAGCTGGTTTTGCCACTTGCGGATCAGCGTCGGGGTGATCGCGCGGACCTGGTGGCGCTCGAAGTACGGGCGCACATGGTTGCGGAGTTGGCTCTCGGTGGTCTCCAGGGTAGCCGGGCTGCGGTCGGGCTCGGCCGCCCACAGGTCCCACCACTCACCAGCCCAATGACCGAATGGCAGCCGTCCGCGCTGGTGCCCGGCCAATGTGCCGCGCATCAGCTCCAGGCGTTTGGCGGTAAGAAGGTCACGCGCCTCGTCCTTGGTGCGCACGGTCTTGCTGCCCCTGGAGCCGTCGTCCGGCTGCCACCAGACCTCGTAGCTGACCCGGCCGGTGCGCCCACTGACGCGCTTGCAGATTCCTGCGGATGCCATCGTCTCCCTCCTATTGGCGGAGGGCCCGGCCACGCTGTGTGGTTGTCCGTCCGGAGTCCGGAAGCGGGGCTGGGCGGCTCCAACGCGCAGGCGCGTCGCGCGCGCACGCGCGCGACCCGGGGCGGTCACCCATCGTGGCCGCCGGGGTCCTGGTCGTCGTCGTGGTCGCCGCCCGGGTGGCCGGGGTGGGTGAGGCGCCAGCGGCCGTGGCCAGCCCGCTCGACCTCCCCGGCGCGGGCGAGGTCTTGGAGGCGCTCGTAGACCCAGGTCTTGGCGCGGCCGATGGCGGCGGCCAGCTCGGCGA
>DASYUT010000353.1 GCA_036000965.1 Actinomycetes bacterium | reverse complement strand
GGCCGCACCTGCTCGAACTGGCGGTCCTGCAGCCACTCGCGCGCCTCGGCCACGGCCCTGGCGGCATCCGGCGCGTCGGCGGCCAGCGCGGCGCCCGCGCGGACCAGCAGTTGCGCGAGCGCGGCGACCTCGTCCGGGGTGAGGCAGACCGACCCGGGTTCGGGTCGGGTAGGGTTACTGCTGGGCATGAGGCATCCCCTCGTGTCCCGGGCCCCGGGGCGCCGCAAGCGCCGCCGGGGCCGCTGACGCCCCGTGCTCATGCCAGGATATTGCCGTGCCTACGCTCGCCCGTGACCTGCGTGACCTGCGGGTTTGCGTAGCGCTCAGCCGCTGAAGCTGCGCGACTACCTGGAGTAGGCGCAAGCCAAGAGTAGGCAGCGTAGTCACGAGACAGCGCAAGCGAACGGGCGCCCCGCGGGGCGCCCGTCGTCGTGCTGGCTGTGGTCTGCTGGTGCTACGGCAGCTTGTCGGTGGCCGGGCCGGTGGTCGAGGGTACGGTGCCGGCTGGTGTCATCCCCGGCTCGGGCCGGCTGGTGGTGCCGGTGGTGGTGCCGGCCAGGTCGGTGTCGTCCTTCTTGGCGCCGACCTTGCTCGTCACGAACTCCTTGGCCTTGCCCGCCTGCTCCTGCAGCCCGGTCGAGGCCTGCTCGACCTTGCCCTTGGCGGCGTCGGCGACCCGGTCCTTGCCGACCGCAACCGTCTTGTTGACCTCTCCGGAGAGGCGCTGAACGCCCGGGTTGTCCATGAACGCCCGGGCCGCCTCGGCGATCTGCTGATACCGCTCCCGGCCCGCCCTGGTGCCGAGCACGTAGCCGGCACCGAGGCCGACGAGCAGTCCGGCCTTGAACTTCACAGGCAACCTCCTGGTTCCACGGGTGGCAGGCTCTCTTCACCGATCCTACCCACCCAAAGGCAAGAGAACCGTTCTGATTCCCGCCCGCGGCTGGGCTGGCCCCCGGACCTGCGGGGTGAGGCCGCTCGGCGGGCGCCGCCCGCGGCGGGGCTTTGCCCTGGCCTGGGGTGCAGGGGCCGCTCGGCGGGCGCCGCTCGCTAGGGTGGCCCGCCCCGCTTCGCTCCGTCGGCGACCCGCCCGCCTCCCGGCCGGGCCGGGCTCGGGCTGGGTGCAGGGCCGCTCGCCGGGCGCCACCCGGCTATGGTGGCGCCGGACGATCGGGTGCGGAGGGAGGTCGCTGGTGGCGGTGGGGACGGCTCCGGGCGAGCGCCGCACGGCGGCGGGGGGCGCCGAGCGGCCGGTCCGGAGGTGGCCCTGGGCGCTGGCCTGGCTGGGTGCCGCCCTGGCCACGGCCGTGCTGGTCCGGCTGCCCGGCCCCGCCGTGGTCGACCCGGACGAGCACGCCGCCGCCCTGTACCTCGACCGCCTGGCCCACGGCCAGCGCCTCGAGGACCCGCTCCTCTCCACACCCAAGCCGCTGCTCACCCTCGTCCACGGGCTGGCGTGGGCGGGGACCCACGACTGGCGCCTGCTGACCGCGCTCACGGTGGCTGTGTTCGCGCTCGCCGTGGTCGGGTTCGCCGGGGCGGCCAGCCGGCTTGGCGGGTCACCGGCCGCCTGGGCGGCCGGCGTCGCCCTGCTCGGCTGGGGCGCGATCGTGCTCCAGGTGGCCAGGGGGAACTCGGTGGTCTGGGCCCTGGCCGGCTGGGCGGTGGCCGCCGCCGCGCTGACCGGGCGGGAGCGGCGCTGGGGGGTGGCCGCCGCTGCCCTGCTGCTGGCCGCTCTGGCCCGGACCGAGACCTGGCTCCTGCTCGCCCCGGCCGCCGCCTGGGGCGTTGTCGCCTGGCGGCGGGGCGAGCGCGGTGCCTGGCTGCTCCTCGTGCCGCTGGCCGCCCCGCTGCTCTGGCTCGGCCACGACCTGCTGCTCACCGGCGACGCCCTCTACTCGCTCCGCGTCCCGGAGCGCTACACCGGCCTCGTCGCCGGCCGGCGCCCGATCCCCCCGGCCGACTGGCTCGCGCTGGTCGGTCGGCGCTACGCCCGCTCGCCCCTGCTGGGCGCGCTCGCCCTCGCCGGGGTCTGGTGGCTTGCCCGCCGCCGGGCCTGGCCCTGGCTCGCCAGCCTTGCCGTGCTGGTGCCCGGGGTGCTCATCGTGCTCGGGATCGAGGCGGCCCGGGGCACCTACGTGTCCTGGCGCTACTTCGACCCCGCCGACCTGGGCGTCCGCCTGGCCGCTGCCCTCGGCGCCGCCTGGCTGGCCACCAGCCTGATCCGCTGGCTGGGCCAGGCCCGCGGCGCCCAGGGCAGCGGCGGGCGCCCGCACCTGGGGGGCAGGGTGGCCGTCCTGCCCGGTCGCCCAGCCCCGCCAGGGCCAGTCCAGGTGGCCGGGCGCCCGCACCTGGCGGATAGGGTGGCCGGGCGCCCGCACCTGGCGGGTAAGGTGGCCGGGCGCCTGCATGGGGTCACGGCCCGGGTTCTGCGCCGGGCTGGGGTCGCGGTCCGGGTTCTGCGCCAGGTTAAGGTCGCGGCCGGCGGGGTGGCGGCAGTGGCGCTGGTGGGGGCGGCCTGCTGGCCGCTCGCCCCGACTGACCCGGTGGTCGCCTCGACCTTGGACCGGGACACGCGCCTCAGCGCCAACGCGGCCGCTGCCGTGCGGCTGCTGCGGCCGGTCGCCGCCAAGCCGGGCACGGTCATGGCGGTGTCCGGACCCCAGCGGGTGCGGGTCGCCCTGGAGCTCGGGGTCCCGTTGGGGCGGGTCCGCGACCTCTACCTGGCCGCGCTGGCGAGCCCGCTCGACCAGGCCCTGGCCGGCACCGCGGCGGTCTTCCACGACGCCGACGGCGACCGGCCGGCCGAGCGCTTCGCCCCCCTCTCGGTCACCCGGCCGGCCCGGGTCGGCACGGTCACCGTGGTGCCCCTGCGGGCCGACCCAGGGCGCGGCCTGTACGTGCTGAGGGTCGAGGCCGGGTGACGGCCCGGGTGACAAGGACGGCACCGGGACCGGGGGAGGGTCGTCGCCGGCGCTGGGCGGGGCGCCGGGTCGATCGTAGGCGAGCTCCGGGGGCGAGACTCGAACTCGCAACCTTTCGGTTAACAGCCGATTGCTCTGCCGGTTGAGCTACCCCGGAATGGCGGCGTCGTCAAGCAACGCACCGACGAGACCCATGATGCTCCGGTGGGTCGCGCTGCAACTGTATCCGACCGTCACGCAACCATGCACATGCTTGGTGTGACGGATGGACGGATCCGGTACCGCGCGATACGGCTTCCCGAACTGGGGCTCGGGGATCCCGGTCACAGCGGACCAGTACGCCATAGCTACGCGCAGGTCGAGGCCCTCGTGCAGGTAGAGGAGCACCCGAAGTCGGGACTCGTCGATCTCGAAGAAGTGCCGGAGCCAGGAGCAGAAGAAGGCAATGATTCGACGGTCGCTGTTGGCGAAACGGACCCTACCGTCCTGCTTGGCGCCTTCCCCCGCATACAGGGCGACCCCGGCCATCAGGAACTCCCGCTCCGAGAGCTGGCCGACCCGGGCGCTCCCCTCCTGCACGAGCCGGTCGATCTCGGCCTGCTTGCGCCGCTGCAGGGCGTTCGGCTCCCGGCGCCGCCCACTGGTGACCCGGGGCCGGGGCTCAAAATCGACGTCGCGGACCCACAGCGACACGCTGCTCTTGGACACGTCGAGCCGCGCCGCGATCTCCGCCATCGTGAGGCCCTCTGCCCGGAGCAGGCGCGCCCGCTCCCGCTCCGCGACCTTGCCTCGGTATCCCATGACGGCATGATCCCGCACGGGTGCGACGAGCCGACCTTGCGTGTCCACAGGGCCCGGTGCCGACGCCGAAGAAGGCCAGGCGAGAGGGGGAGAGGTCAGCTCGCAAGAGCTGGCGGGGGTGCCATGACGTCGGCTGGCCTGGCGGCGGCGTCCAACCGGCGCCTCCTCTGGACGACGCCACGCTCCGTGCGCCGCCGGGCAGTTCTCACGGAGCCCGAAGAGCCGTGCCACCGTCGCCGGTCGTCATCGCAGCAGAAGGACCAGCGCGAGCTGGGTCAGGTCGAACAGCACGTGGGCGATGATCAGCGGCCACAGGCGGCGGGTGGCGTGGAACCAGATGGCGTAGACCAGGCCCAGGCAGAAGATCGTGAGGGCAGGGCCGAGGCCCTGGTACAGGTGCAGCAGGCCCCACAGCGCGGTCGGCAGCACGATGACGACCGCGGTCGGCGCCCGGAGCTGCTCGAGGCGGGTCTGGGCGTAGCCGCGCACCACCATCTCCTCCGTGACCCCTGCCGTGACCGCGATCACCAGGGCGTCGACGATCCGGAACCACAGCGGCAGCGCCTCGGGCAGGAAGTCCACGTTGTTGGAGCCGAGGCCGCTCAGCAGCGACCCCACCACGTACACGAGCACCCAGCTCGCCACCCACAGCACGGCACCCATGCCGGCGTCCGACGCGCGGAAGCGGTCGAGCCCGATCGCGGCGAGTCCCTCTCCCCTGCGAGCCAGCAGGTAGGCGAGCAGCACGACCGGGCCCCAGGCGAAGGCCAGGTCGATCAGGCCGAAGACGATGGCCGGGGTGAGCTCGTCGATCCCGCCGCTGCTGCCCTCTGGCGCGCCGAGCACGAGCAGCAGCAGGCCGGGCAGGCCCGGGAGGAATGCGAACACCAGCACCAGCGTCAGCTCGAGGGCCAGCGATGACCTGGGCGCGTTGGGCGGGGGCGGTGGGACGCGCTCTGGGCGTCGGGGCGACGGCCGCCAGCCCCCCAGCGGCCTGACCGGCGTGGGTGCCGGGGGCGCTGGCGCCGGACCAGGCTCGACCCAGCCCGGCGGCGACCCGCTGCCGGGCTCGGTCCATGCTGGTCCTGCGTGGTTGGGCGGCGCTGCCCAGCCTGGCGTCGGGCCTCGCCGGGCGGACCCGGGCAGGGATGATGGGGGGCCGTTCCCGGCCTGTCTCCAGCCCGGTCCGGCCGGAGGGCTGGGCTGCGCCGGACTGTGCCCGGGCTCCGGTCGTGGTGGTCTTGGCTGGTCCGGCTGCTCGGCCACGGCGGCTCCTGATCCTGGCGACGGACGCTAGGGTAGCCCAGGAACGGCGGCTTCTTCCCTCGGCCGGAGGACTATTCGACGTAACCGGCGGGTCAGTCCTCTGGCACCGGCGGGCCGGGTCGGCGGGTCAGTCCTCTGGCACCGGCGGGCCCGGTCAGCCGGTCAGCTCGCTGGCACCGGCGGGCCCGGTCAACCGGTCAGCTCTCTGCCAGCGGTGGGCCCGGCCGGCCGGTCAGCTCTGATCAGCCCTCCGACACCGGCGCCCTGCGGGCTTCGCCAGCCTCAGGCAGCCGGACCTCGCGCGCCGCAGGCAGACGAGCCGGCAGTCCATGCCGCTCCTCCTCGGATGGTCCCAGTCCGCTCGCGCCGTCGTCGGCGGGCCGGCCGTGTTGGCCGGCGTGAGCCAGGCGCTCGGCCCGGTCGTCGGCCAGCTCGACCACCCGCAGGTTGGCCTCGGTGTGCAGCAGGGCGGCCTCGATGAGCAGCGAGACGAGCGGCTCCTCGCGGTGGGCGAGCCGGAGCCGGCCGAGGGACGCCAGCTCGACCAGGTAGGACTCGCGCTGGATACGGGCGACCCGGTGGAGCGCCTCGGGACCGAGCTCGGCGGCCACGAACAGCTTGAGGAAGAAGTCGTCGCGATAGCCCCCCTGGCGGACGAAGGGCTGCTCGAGCCAGGACTCGAGCGCCTCCCTGCCCTCCTCGGTCATCGAGTAGACGTTCTTGTCCGGGCGGACGCGCTGGCTGACCACAGTGCGGGTCACCTGGCCCTCCCGGACCAGGCGGTCCAGGATCTGGTACAGGTGGCCGATGTTCAGCTCGCCCCACTGGGGCCCGATGGCCTGCTCGAAGCTCGCCTTGAGCTCGTAGCCGTAGCTCGGGCCGCGGGCGAGGAGCCCGAGGACGGCATGCTGGATCGGCATGTGACTCCCGTAGACTCGCGACTTCCGTGTCGATGCGGCCGTTGACCAGTGTATTGCACCAATGTATGGTCGGCCACCGGAGGCGTTCGGTCAAGCCTGGATGGAAGGATTCGTCTCCTTGGTCAGATTCCTCGCCAGCCAGCTGCGCTTCCGTTCTGCCCGCGCGCTCACCCTGGGCGCCGGCATCCTCGTCGCCGCCGTCAGCTTCACCCTCCTCACCTCGGCCGCGACCACCTCGCGGCTTCAGGTCCAGAGCACCGTCTCCCGCAACTTCCGCGGCGCCTACGACATCCTGGTCCGACCGGCCGACTCCTTCGCCCCGCTCGAGCGCGAAGCGGGCCTTGTCCGCCAGAACTACCTGGGTGGCATCTTCGGCGGTATCAGCCTACGCCAGTACGAAGACGTCAAACGCATCCCGGACGTCGAGGTGGCCGCGCCCATCGCCAACCTCGGGTACGTCGCCCCCGTCCAGAAGCTGCCGCTCACCATCGACGAGGTGCTCACCCGCGACCCGGTGCAGCTCTACCGGCTGCGCTACGACTGGCTGGTCAACCACGGCCTGTCCCGCTACAAGGGCGGCTCGGTCTACGTCTACTACACCAGCAGGCACAAGATGGTCGACGTCGAAGGCTTCCCGGTCGAGGAGCTCCCAGACGGCCGCAAGGCGCAGGTCTGCAACCCGCGCAACACCATGCCCGAGGGCAGCTACCTCGCCTGCTTCTCTGAGCGGTCGCCGCAGGCAGCCAGGCTCTCGGGACTCCCGCCGGGCCGGGTCGGCGGCGAGGCCGACGTGCAGACGCCGATCCTGCTGGCCGCGATCGACCCCGAGCAGGAGGCCAGGCTGGTGGGCCTGGACCAGACCATGGTCGCCGGCCGGTACCTGCGCGGCAGCGACGCTGCCTCCGTCCCGCCCCCCGGGGGGATGCGCCTGCGCACCGTCCCGGTCCTGGCCAGCTCCCGGCTCTACCTCGACCAGGTGCTCGAGACCTCGGTCGAGCGGCTGGAGGTGCCACCCGGCGTCGACGTCACCGACAAGCTCACGTCCCGGAGCGCCGGCCGCTTCCTGTCCCGCCTGCGTGGTCGGGTGGTGCAGCGGCAGACCCTCTCCCCGGTGTCGATCTACGAGCGGGCCCTCGAGCGCTTCTCCGGCCCGTCCACCGACGTCGGCTCGCTGCTGGCCGGCTACTGGAGCGTCTCGCCGGTCACCTACCGCACGCTCGGCGCCGACCGCCTCGCCCCCGTCCCCACCTCGAACTCCAACGACGTGTGGCGGCTCGGCTTCAGCGGCCGGGTGAAGCCTCCGGGCAGCGACGACGTCCAGTACCGGACCGTGCGCCTCCACGAGGGCTCCACCGAGGTGGGCCTGGACGAGGTCGTGCCCGCCCCGGCCATGCGCATCGTCGGCCGCTTCGACCCTGAGCGGCTGCGCGGCTTCAACCCACTGTCCCTGGTCCCGCTCGAGACCTACTACCCGCCCCAGGTCGAGCCGGCCGACGAGGCCGGCCGCAAGGCGCTCGAGGGGCGGCCGCTGCGCCCCACCACCAACATCGCCGGCTACCTGGCCCAGCCGCCGCTGCTGCTCACCACCATCAAGGCCCTGGACGCGCTCACCGACCCGAAGGCCTACCGCTCCGCCAACCATGCCGCGCCGGTCAGCGTGATCCGCATCCGCGTCGCGGGCGTGAGCGGCCCGGACCGGGTCAGCCGGGAGCGGATCCGCCGGGTCGCCGCCGCGATCGTGGCCAGGACCGGGCTGGCGGTCGACGTGACCGCCGGGTCCTCGCCCCACCTGCTGCGGGTCGACCTGCCCGCCGGCCGGGACGGGCAGCCGCCCATGCAGGTCAGCGAGGGCTGGGTCAAGAAGGGCGCAGCGATCGTGATCCTCGCCGCGCTCGACCACAAGAGCGTGGCCCTGTTCTTCCTCGTGCTGCTCACCTGCGCCTGCTTCGTCGCCAACGGTGCGTTCGCAGCGGTGCGGGCACGCCGGGCCGAGATCGGCATCCTGCGCTGCCTGGGCTGGTCGGCCAGCCGGGTCTTCGCGGTCGTCCTTGCCGAGCTGGCCGTCATCGGCCTGACCGCCGGGGTCCTCGGCGCGGTGCTCGCCACCGCGCTCGTGCGCGTGCTCCACCTGCGCATGGCGGTTGGCCAGACCGTTGTGGTGGTCCCGGTCGCCGTCTGGCTCGCGGTGGCCGCCGGCGTGCCGCCGGCCTGGCGGGCGGCCCGCATCGACCCGCTGGACGCCGTCCGCCCGCCGGCGGTGGGCGCGCGGGCCGGCTGGCCGGTGCGCAGCGTCGGCGCGATGGCGCTCGCCAACCTCGGCCGCGTCCCGGGCCGCACCCTGCTCGGGGTCGCCGGTCTGGCCGTGGGCGTGGCCGCGTTCACGACCCTGCTCGCGATCAACTTCGCGTTCCGGGGCAGCGTCAGCGGCACGTTGCTCGGCAACCTGCTCGCCGTGCAGGTCCGCGGGGTCGACTTCGCCAGCGCCCTGCTCGCCATCGGGCTGGGCGGCCTGTCAGTGGCCGACGTCATGTTCCTCAACTTCCGCGAGCGCAACGCGGAGCTGGTCACCCTGGCGACCACCGGATGGGGCGCGCGGGACCTGGCCCTTCTGGGGATGCTCGAGGGGGCCGGCATGGGCGTGCTCGGCAGCCTCGGCGGGATGGCCCTTGGCCTCGGCGCGGCCGCGCTGCTCGGGCAGACCGCGATCGGCGGGCTCGCCCTGGCCGGTGCGGTCGCCGGGCTCGCCGGGGTCGCCGTGGTGGCCGTCCTCTCGCTCGTCCCCCTCCAGGCCATGCGCACCCTGTCCGCCGCCACCGTCCTCGCCGAGGAGTAGCCGATGAGCGGGTTCGCCGTCACCCTCGAGAACGTCCGGCGCCACTTCCCGATCCCCGGCGGCCAGGTGGTGCGCGCCCTCGACGACTTGACCCTGGCCGTGGCAGCCGGGTCGGCGGTGGCCGTCACCGGACCGTCGGGGTCGGGCAAGTCCACCCTGCTCCACCTGGTCGGTGCGATGGAGAGGGCCGACGAGGGCCGGCTCGTGGTCGGCGACCACGACCTGACCAAGCTGGACAGGGCCAGGCGGGCGCGCTACCGGCGCACGATCGGGTTCGTGTTCCAGCGCTTCCACCTGCTGCCTGCCCTGACCGTGCTGGACAACGTGGTGGCGCCCGTGCTGCCCTACCACACCCCGTTCGACAAGTTCGAGCGCGCCCGCGAGCTGCTGGCCGCCGTCGACCTGACCGACCGGGCCGACTCGCTGCCGTCCCGGCTGTCCGGCGGCCAGCAGCAGCGCGTGGCGATCGCCAGGGCCCTGGTCAACGACCCCGGGCTGGTGCTGGCCGACGAGCCGACCGGCAACCTCGACTCGGGCACCGGGGCCGAGATCATGGAGCTGCTGCTCGACCTGCGGGCCGAGCGCGGCATGACCGTGCTGGTGGCCACCCACAACCCCCTGGTGGCCAGCCGCTGCGACCGCGTCGTCAAGCTCCACGACGGCCGGGTCACCGACGACCTCGGTCTGCATCCGGGCGCCCCCGAGGTGGACGTGCTCGCCCAGATCGGACGCCTGAGCGGCAGTGGCTGAGCAGGGCACCGATGAGCTGCCGCGCAGCCAGGTAGGCTGCGCCTCATGCTCGAGATCCGGCCCGTGACCGACGGCGACCGCGCCTGGGTCGTGGAGTTCCTCGAGCTCGTGTGGGGGTCGGTCTGGGCCGCCGCCCACGGCGAGCTGATGGACTGCTCTCGCCATCCCGGCTTCCTCGCCCGCCTGGACGGCGAGCGGTCCGGCCTGCTCACCTACCGGATCGAGGGCGGCGACTGCGAGGTGACGAGCCTCGCCAGCCTCCGCGAAGGTCGCGGCGCCGGGCGGGCGCTGCTGGACGCCGCCCGCGACCGGGCGGTGGCGGCTGGCTGCGACCGCCTCTGGCTCATCACCACCAACGACAACACCCGGGCCCTGCGGGTCTACCAGCGATGGGGCATGGACCTGGTCGCGCTCCACCGCCACGCGCTCCGCCAGAGCCGCCGGCTCAAGCCGTCCATCCCCGAGCTCGGCAACGACGGCATCCCGCTCGACCACGAGCTGGAGCTCGAGCTGCGCCTTCAGCCCCGGTCAAGTCCCCACGGCGTGCGGGCTTCCGGCTCCCTGACGGCCCAGGATGGATGACCGTGGCGCCGATGCATGACCGACGCTCCGGGCGACGCCATGTCGGCCCGCGGGGCCTGCCTGCCACGAGGCGGCGCCGATGCGTGGCCGGCGCTCCGGGCGACGTGCGGATCTGATGCCATCCGCGCCGGGCGGCGTTGTCGCGGCGAGCTGGTAGCTTCAGGCAGGTCACGGGGCGCGGGCGTCGGGTCGGGCGCCTGCTGGCGGCGATGGGGGCGGGATCGGGGAGGCATGGTGGCGACGCTCACGGCGGAGCAGGTGCTCGCGCTGGCACCCGACGCCGCGGCCGCTTCGGCGGGCCGGGGCGTGGCCAGCGCCAGCCGCTGGGTGTCAATGGGCCGGTCCAGCGAGGCGGTGTGGGGCGAGTACCGGGGCAGCGGCAGGCACCCGTACCAGACCCAGGCCGACCTCGGCGGGCCCGCCTACCGCTGCACCTGCCCGAGCCGCAAGCTTCCCTGCAAGCACGCCCTCGGCCTGCTGCTCCTGCTCGCCGGTGAGCACGTCGCGGTGCCCGAGGCCGCCCCGCCCGGATGGGTGACCGAGTGGCTCGCAGCCAGGGCCGAGCGGGCCGCCCGCCGCGCTGAGGCCGCGTCCCGCGAGCGGGTGGCCGCCGCGCCCGACCCGGCCGTCCAGGCCAGGCGGGTGGCCAGCCGCGCCGTCAAGGTCGAGGCGGGCGTGGCCGAGCTCGGCCTGCTGCTCCGCGACGTGGTCCGCGGCGGGCTGGCCGCGCCCCGGTCCGCCCGCTTCTGGGAGGAGGCCGCCGCGCGCATGGTGGACGCCCAGGCGCCTGGCCTGGCCGGCCGGCTGCGCCGGGTCGCCGGCCTGCCCAGGGTGGGGGAGGGCTGGCCCGAGCGGCTGCTCGAGGAGCTGGCACGCCTCCACCTGCTGGTCCAGGCCCACCGCCGCCTCGACCAGCTACCGCCGGCGACCCGGGCCGACGTCCGCGCCCTGATCGGCTGGCCCCAGCCCAAGGACGAGCTGCTCGTCCAGCCCGGCCTGCGGGACCGCTGGGGAGTGGTCGCGCACCGGGTGGCCGACGAGGACCGCCTGCGCGTGCAGCGGACCTGGCTCTGGGGCGGCCGCAGCGGCCGACCCGCCCTGCTGCTCGACTTCGCACCGGCCGGCCAGCCGCTGCCCGCCGGGCCGCCGCCCGGCTCCGGGCTCGACGCCGAGCTGGTCTTCTACCCCGGCAGCACACCCCTGCGGGCGCTGGTCAAGGCCGAGCACGGCGGTCGCGTCGAGTTCCCGGCCATGCGGCCCGGGCTCGCCACCGTCGAGGACGCGTACGCGGCGTACGCCGCCGCGCTGGCCGCCAACCCGTGGGCCGGGCCCCTCCCGGTCGTGCTCGACGCGGTGGTGCCGGTCCTGCGGCGCGGCTGGGTGCTGCGTGACACGGCCGGCGGCTGCCTGCCCATCAGTCCCTGGTTCGGCGCCGGCTGGCAGCTCGCCGCGCTCGCCGGGGGCCGGCCGGTGCGGGTCTTCGGCGAGTGGGACGGCGAGCACCTGCTCCCGCTCGCCTTGCTCGCCGGAGGCCGGCTCGCCACCGCCGACCGGTGGGCGTGACCGCCGTGGACCCCTGGCAGGAGCTGCTCGCGACCGCGCTGCTCGGCACCGCCCGCCGCCCCCTGCCCCCCGCCGGCACCACGGCCGGGGACCGGCTCGGCTCCCTGCTGGCGGACCTCGCCGAGGCTCGGGGTCCCGTGGGCGTGCCCGGCGGCCGGGACGTCGAGGGCCTGCTGCTGTCGGCGGCCGCAGCGGTCGCGCTGCACCGGCGGGCAGGGAGGCGGCCCGCCGTCGACCCGGGCCCGCCACCCGAGCCGTGCCCGCCGGACGAGGCGCCACCATGCGGCCGGGTCGCCGCCGGGCACCTCGCCCTGGTGCTCCGCGGCGGCTACGGCGACCTGCTGCCCGAGTGGCTGGACGCCCTGGCCGCCGCTGGCCGGCGCCTGCCCGAGGAGCACCTGCCAGCGCTCCTGGACCTGGCGCGCGACCGGCCCGAGCTGCGCGCCGCCGTCGACCCGGTGCTCGGCCGGCGCGGCCGCTGGCTCGCCGCCCAGAACCCGGCCTGGTCGTGGGCACTGGACGCCGACCCGGAGGCGGCCTGGCGTTCGGGCGGCCGGGCCGAGCGGCTGGCGCTGCTCGACGCGCTCCGGGCGACCAGCCCGGACGCCGCCCGCGCGCTGGTCGAGACGACCTGGGACGAGGAAGGCGCCGAGCTGCGCGCGGCCATGGTCGAGCGGCTCCACGCCGGGCTGGCAATGGCCGACGAGCCGTTCCTCGAGGCCGCCCTGGACGACCCGGCCGGCGGGGTCCGCCGCGCCGCCGCGGCGCTGCTCGCCTGCCTGCCCGGCTCCCGCCTGTGCGCCCGCATGACCGGGCGTGCCCTGCCCCTGCTGCGGCTCGGCCCCGGGCCGCGGCCCCGGCTGGAGGCGACGCTGCCCACGGAAGTGGATGCCGGCATGGCCCGCGACGGGGTGGTGCCGCTGCGCCGTTCCGGCGTGGGGGAGCGAGCCGGCTGGCTGCTCCAGCTCGTCGCGGCCGTGCCCCCCGACGCCTGGTGTGAGCGGCTCGGCCGCGACCCCGCCGAGCTCCTCACCCTGGCCGCCCGCGACGGCACGGACGCCTTCGGGGCGGCGGCCACCTTGGGTGCGGTCGTGCTCGGGGGCTGGGCCACGGCCGCCAGCCGCCAGCGCGACAGCGCCTGGGCCGGAGCGCTCCTCGAGGGCTGGTGGGCCACGCCCGCCGGCCGCCCGGGCGACACCCCGTGGGCCGCGGTGCTCCTCGCCGCCCCGGCCCTGCCGGGCCCGGTCTTCGCCGGCCTGGTCGCCGCGCTCCCACCGGAGCAGCGGGAGGCGCTCGCCCTGCGCCTGCTGCGCGACACCGACTCCGCCGGGGCGCCCGAGCCCGTGGTCCTGTCCGTGCTCCGCGCCTGCCGGCGCCCGCTGAGCGGGCGGCTCGGCCGGGCGGTGCTCGCGCACGTTGGGCGCACCGCCACCGCCAGCCCGTATGCGGCGCACCACCGCTCGTCCCTGGACGAGCTGGCCCGCATCCTGCCCGCCGGCCTGGCCGGGGACGCGGCCGCCGCCCTGGGCCGGGCCAGGCACGAGGCGCCCCGGGCCAGAGCGGCCGCCCTCGACCGCTTCCTCGACGTCCTCACGCTCCGCCGTGACATCCACCGTGACATCCACGAAGGAGATCGCCCGTGACGTCCACTCGTGACATCCACGAGGGAGATCGCCCGATGACCCCTACGGTGCTGCGCCCCCACGCCGAGCAGCTCCACGCCGAGGAGCTGGCCGAGCTGGCAGCCTCCGACCGGCGGCAGCGGCCGCCGAGCTGGCGCCTCTCGCCCTGGGCGGTGGCCACCTACCTGCTCGGCGGGACCCTCGACTCGGGCTTCGAGGTCACCCCGAAGTATGTCGGCAGCCGCCGGCGGATCGAGGTGGCGATCGCGACCCTCACCACCGACCGGGCGCTGCTGCTGCTCGGGGTGCCCGGGACGGCCAAGACCTGGGTGTCGGAGCACCTGGCGGCGGCCATCTCGGGCGACTCCACCATGCTGGTCCAGGGCACCGCCGGCACCTCGGAGGAGCAGGTCCGCTACGGCTGGAACTACGCCCGCCTGCTCGCCGACGGCCCGAGCCGCCAGGCGCTGGTGCCCGGCCCGGTCCTGCGGGCCATGGCCGCCGGCAAGGTCGTCCGGGTCGAGGAGCTGACCCGCATCCCCTCCGAGGTCCAGGACGCGCTGATCACCATCCTGTCGGAGAAGGCCCTGCCCCTGGCCGAGCTCGGCGAGGAGGTCCAGGCGGTGCCCGGCTTCAACCTCATCGCGACCGCCAACAGCCGCGACCGGGGCGTGAACGAGCTGTCCAGCGCGCTCAAGCGCCGCTTCAACACCGTGGTGCTCCCGGTACCCGACACCGCCGAGGAGGAGGTCGACATCGTGCGCCGCCGGGTCGAGAGCCTCGGCCGCGCCCTCGAGCTGCCCGCCGAGCCGCCCGCCCTCGGGGAGATCCGCCGGGTCGTGACCGTGTTCCGGGAGCTCCGTAACGGCGAGTCGGCCGACGGCCGGACCAGGCTCAAGTCGCCCAGCGGCACGCTGTCGACCGCCGAGGCGATCTCGGTGGTCTCGAGCGGGCTGGCGCTCGCCGCCCACTTCGGCGACGGCCGGCTGCGCGCCGGGGACCTCGCCGCTGGGCTCGTCGGCACGGTCGTCAAGGACCCGGTCCAGGACGAGCTGGTGTGGCGCGAGTACCTCGAGACGGTCGTCAAGGAGCGCGAGGGCTGGTCCGACCTGTACCGCGCCTGCCGGGACGTGGTCGCGTGAGACACCCTTGGTCAACCACCGTCCCAGGCAGCCCGGCCGCGGCGAGCTGGAACGGGTCGAGCCTGGCCGGGGCGGGGGAGCGCCGGTGACGGTGCGCGTGTTCGGGATCCGGCACCACGGGCCCGGGTCGGCCCGGAGCCTGCGCCGGGCGCTCGACGAGTGGCGGCCCGACGCGGTGCTCGTCGAGGGCCCGCCCGAGGCCGACGCGGTGCTGCCGCTCGCCGCCCACCCTGGCCTGCGGCCGCCGGTCGCGCTGCTCGTCTACCGCAGGGACGAGCCGAGCCGGGCCGTGTTCTACCCGTTCGCGGTCTTCTCGCCCGAGTGGCAGGCGCTGCGCTGGGCGCTGGCCGCCGGTGCGGCCGCCCGGTTCATCGACCTGCCACAGGCCAACCAGCTCGCCGTCGACCCCGGCGCCAACCAGCTCGCCGTCGACCCCGGCGACGAGGACGCCGCGCCCGGGGCGCCCGCCCCCATCCGCGACGACCCGCTCGGTGCCCTGGCACGGGCCGCGGGCGACGACGACGGCGAGCGCTGGTGGGAGCGCATGGTCGAGCAGCGGCGCGACGGGGCCGACCTGTTCGCCGCGGTGCTCGAGGCCATGGCCGCCGTGCGTGAGGCCGTGCCCGACCCCGAGCCGCTCGAGGCGGCCAGGGAGGCGTTCATGCGCCAGCGGGTCCGGGCCGCGGTCCGGGAAGGGTTCGAGCGGGTCGCGGTGGTCTGCGGCGCCTGGCACGCCCCCGCCCTGGCCCTGATGCCCCCCGCCGGGCCGGACGCCGCGCTGCTCAAGGGGATGGCCAGGGTCAAGGTGGAGGCGACCTGGGCGCCCTGGACCTACGGGCGCCTGCTGGCCGACAGCGGCTACGGCGCCGGGGTCGCCTCGCCCGGCTGGTACCACCACCTGTGGTCGGCGCCTGGCGACGTCGCCGGGCGCTGGCTGACCATGGTGGCCCGGCTGCTGCGAGCCGAGGACCTCGACGCGTCGACCGCCCAGGTGGTCGACGCGGCCCGGCTTGCCGAGGCGACCGCCGCCCTCCGGGACCGGGCCGCCCCGGACCTGGCCGACCTGCACGCGGCCACCAGGGCGGTGCTCTGCTTCGGCAGCGACCTGCCGATGCGCCTGATCCATGACCGGCTGGTGGTGGGGGAGCGGCTCGGCGAGGTCCCCGCTGGCGCGCCGCTGGTCCCGATCCAGCAGGACCTGCTCCGCGAGCAGCGCCGCCTGCGGCTGCGGCCTGAGGCCTCGCGCCGCCTGCTCGACCTGGACCTGCGCCGCCCCAACGACCGCGAGCGCAGCCGCCTGCTCCACCGGCTGGCCCTGCTCGGCGTGCCCTGGGGGGAGCCGGAGGCGGTCGCGGGCAAGGCGGGCACGTTCCATGAGCTGTGGCACCTGCAGTGGGACCCGGTCCTCGCGGTCGGGCTGGTCGAGGCGTCGGTGTGGGGGACGACCGTGCACGCCGCGGCCACCGCCCGGGCCAGGCACGAGGCCGACGCAGCCGGGCACCTGGTCGGGCTCGGCGAGCTGCTCGACCAGGCCCTGCTGGCTGGTCTGCCCGAGGCGACCGCCCGCGTGGTCGACCGGCTGCACGAGGTCGCCGCCGTCGCCGGCGACGTCGCCGAGCTGGCCGACGCCCTGCCTCCCCTGGCCCGTGTCGTCCGCTACGGCGACGTCCGGGGCTCCGACGCGGGCGAGGTCGGCAGGGTCGTCGACGGGCTCGTCGCGCGGGTGTGCGTCGGGCTGCCGGCCGCGTGCGCCTCCCTTGACGACGACGCGGCCCAGGCCATGGCCGAGCGGGTCGTGGGCGTCAACGGGGCCGTCGCGCTGCTCGGCGACCCCGGGCACCGCTTGGCCTGGCACGCCGTGCTCGGCCGGCTCGCCGACCAGCGCGGCCTGCACGGCCGCCTGGCCGGCCGCTGCACCCGCCTGCTGCTCGACGCCGGCGTCTACGGCGGCGAGGAGGCGGCCCGGCGCATGTGGCGGGCCTTGTCGCCGGGGACCGGGCCCGGCGAGGCGGCCGCCTGGGTCGAGGGGTTCCTCGAGGGCAGCGGCCTGCTGCTCGTCCACGACGACGCCCTGTGGAGCGTGCTCGACGGCTGGGTCACCGGCCTGCCCGAGGAGTCGTTCACCACCTGCCTGCCCCTGCTGCGGCGTACCTTCGCCGGCTTCCCGGCCGCCGAGCGGCGGCAGATCGGCGAGCGGGTCCGCGCCGGCCGCTCCCTGGCCGCCGCCCGCGGCTGGGACGGCGGCGAGCTCCACACCGGCCGGGCCGACTCGGTCCTGCCCCTGCTCCGCCTGGTCCTCGGGCTCCCCGGCGAGCCGGAGGGGGGGAGGGGGGCGCAGTGACCGGCGACGAGCGGCTGCGCCGCTGGCGGCTGGTGCTCGGCGGCGAGGCGGCCGACGGGACCGGGGCGCGGCTCGCGCCGGCAGACCTGCGGCTGGACGCCGCCCTGCGGGCGCTCTACGACGCCGACCGCTCCGGCGGGCTCGGCAGCTCCGCGCCGAGCGTCGCCCGCTGGCTGGGGGACATCCGCGCGTACTTCCCGGCGCCGGTGGTGCAGGTGCTGCAACGGGACGCGATCGACCGGCTCGGGCTGCACCGCATGCTGCTCGAGCCGGAGACGCTCGCCGCCGTCGAGCCCGACGTCCACCTCGTAGCCGACCTCATCGCCCTGCGCGGGGTGCTGCCCGCGACGACCCGGGACACCGCCCGGACGGTGGTGCGCCGCGTGGTCGACGACCTGGAGCGGCGGCTCGCCCAACCCCTGCGCCAGGCGGTGACGGGCAGCCTGCACCGGGCCACGCGCACCCGCCGGCCGCGGGCGGGCGAGATCGACTGGGACCGGACGATCCGCGCCAACCTGCGCCACTACCAGCCGGCCTACCGCACGGTCGTGCCAGAGACACTGGTCGGGCACGGCCACCGGCGGTCGAGCCTGCGCCACGTCGTGGTCTGCGTCGACCAGAGCGGGTCGATGGCCACGTCGGTCGTGCACGCCGGGGTGCTGGCCGCCGTGCTCGCCTCCCTGCCCTCGCTCCACACCCGCCTGGTCGTGTTCGACACCGCCGTGGTCGACCTCACCGACCAGCTCGCCGACCCGGTCGAGGTCCTGTTCGGCACCCAGCTCGGCGGCGGGACCGACATCAACCGGGCCCTCACCTACTGCCAGCAAGTGGTCGAGCGGCCCGCCGACACGATCCTCGTGCTCGTCAGCGACCTGTACGAGGGCGGCGACCGCGACGCGATGCTCGCCCGCGCCGCCACCCTGGTCCGTTCCGGGGTCCAGCTGGTGGCGCTGCTGGCCCTCAACGACGACGGCGCCCCGAGCTTCGACCACGCCCTTGCAGCCGACCTGGCCGACCTCGGCGTCCCCGCGTTCGCCTGTACCCCCGACGCCTTCCCGGACCTGATGGCCGCCGCCATCAACCGCGACGACCTCGGCCGCTGGGCCGCCGACCGCGGCATCACCACCGTCCGCGCCCCCGACGCGTGACAGCAGCCAGCAGCTTTCCTCCGGAACGGCGTCAGTGCGAGCGGTGGCCAGTCACCGTGGCAGTCAGTCGGTGCCCGTCCCGTCCGACAGGGGTCCGGATCCCCTCGCCGACAGCGTCCGGAACGCTCCCCCGACAGGGTCCCGAACACCCCCCGACAGGGTCCCGAACACCCCCCGACAGGGTGACGAGGCCGAGCGCGTTGCCCCTAGCGTGATTGGCGTCACTTCGGTGCATGTGGTGTGGTAAGGACACCGACCTGAAAGGGCGGGTCCATGGAGGTCAGCGGGCGGCGGATGCGGGGACGGTGGTGATGCCGCGGTCGCCCGATCCGGTGGTGCTGGTCGGTGACCTCAACTCACAGCCGGACGACGCGGCCGGTGCCTACGGGACGTTCACTGCCGCCGGGTACGTCGACGCCTGGGTGGTGGTCCACGGCCCGGCGGGCGGCTTCACCGCCGGGCAGACCGAACTGCTGGACAACGTCCCTTCCAAGCTGGACCACCGGATCGACTACGTGCTGTACCAGCCGCAGGACGTTGAGGCCGTGACAGCCGAGGTGACCGGCGAGGAGCTCGATGACCGCACCGCTGGCGGCCTATGGCCGTCCGACCACGCGGGGGTGGTTGCCACGCTTGTGATCCGGTGACGACCCTGTGACCGCTTGCCGGCACGGCCCAGGTCGTCGACCAGGATGTTCGGCAGCCGTCTGCCTTGATGCTGCTCGAACCAGCCCGAGAACCACCGAGCCCGAGAACCGCTGCCCGCCTTCAACCTCCCGGCGCGCCGGATGGAGGTGGCCATGAGGACCATCTTCGCGGTCGCTGGTGTGCTTTGGGCGTCTCCGCCACCGCCCAGCTCTCTGACCTCGTCGCCGCAACCCTCTCAGAGGTCGTAGTTGTGATCCTGGGGTTCGCGGCCTGGCCCGATCGCTTCAGGCACGCCCGTGACCTGCTTCTTTGCCTTCCAACGCTTGCCATCTTCTGTCGTGGTTCGTTGACCTCGGACGGACTGGCGACGGCCTGGCCGCAGGATGGACGACCTCAAGCGCCGGCAGCTTGCATTGGTCATACTGCCGCCATGTGGGTGATCGTGGGCTGCATCGTGCTGGTGCTCGCCGGGCTGGCCGCCGTGGTCGGCTGGGGCGGCCTGGCGGTCGAGCCGCCGCCCGCGCCGGCACCGCCCACGGCCGGCCCGACCGCCCCGCCGCCGGTGGGCGTCGTCGTCCGCCGCTACCTCTGGTACCTGGTGCTGGCGGTGGCAGCGGGCGCGGCCGCGGGCATCCTGGCCGCCGGGGCGGGCGGGCGCCTGGTGATGCGGCTGCTGGCGGTGACCGCCGGCGCCGACGCCCAAGGCCGGATCACCGAGGCCGAGGAGATCGTGGGCCGCATCAGCGTCGACGGCACGATCGGGTTTGTCGTGTTCACCGGCCTGTTCTTCGGTCCGGTCTCGGCGGTCGGCTACCTGCTGCTGCGCCGCTGGCTGCCGGCCGGGCGGGCTGGTGGCCT
>DASYUT010000352.1 GCA_036000965.1 Actinomycetes bacterium | reverse complement strand
GCAGCCCACCACTCTGACCGGCCGCCTGCGCGAGGTGGCGGTCACGCGCGGCGAGGAGCTCCTCGCCGAGGTCCCCGCCACCCTGCGACGGCTGCGCCTGCTGCTCGTGGTGCTGGCGGTGAGCATGCCGGCCTTCCTGCTCGGCTGCCTGGCGCTGCTCGCCTGGCGCCTGCTCGGCTAAGCAGGTGGCCACAAGTTCTGTCCGTAACCCCGGGGCAGCGACACAAGCCGCGCCGGCCCTGGCCCCGTGGCGTGGCTTGTGTCGCTTGGAGGGAGCCGGTGGTGACGGGACTCAGCCGACCGTCCCCCACGCGCTCAGCAGGATGGGATGCGCGAATACCGCCTGGCTGGCGGCCAACTCGTCGGCCAAGCGCGCTTGGAGGGTCTCAATCCCGACCTGCTGGGCGGTCGCCACCCCGGTGCGTTCGATCAGCGGGAGCACGGTCTGCACGATGCCGGCCAGCATCGCCGGACCGGCCGGGTCGTCGGGCCCGAAGTGGGGCTGGACCCCCACCATCCCCAGCGGCCGGAGGCCGGCCTGCTGCAGGGTCGCCCACAGCCGCGCCCCAAGCGACGGCTCGATGCTCGCGCGTTGGAAGGTGTCGGCCAGCCAGGCCAGCATCTGGTGCACCAGCGGTGTCGGGGGCAACGAGCGGGCGCTACCGAGGTCGAACTCGATCGGCGCGACCACCCCGCCCGAGCCCGGGCGGAGCAGCGCGGCCTGCGTCCTGAGCACCACGGCGGGGTCGGGCACATACATCAGCACCAAGCGGCCGACGATCGCGTCGAAGGGACCGCCCGGGGCCGCCTCATGGATGTCGCCGACCACGAACCTGACGTTGCCCAACGCGCGCTGCTGCGCGCGGGCCTGGGCTGTGGCGACCGCCGCCGGCGAGCGATCGATGCCGACGACCTCGCCGGCGGGCCCGACGAGCTCGGCGGCGACGAACGCCACGTCGCCGGTCCCCGAGCCCAGGTCGAGCACACGCATGCCCAGCCGGATCCCGGCCGTCTGGAGGATCGTGCGGGTCGCGGGCGCCAGGACCCTGCCCTGGCGGTTCAGCCGCTCAAGCTCGACGGCATCGCTGCCGAGCTGGTATCCCGCCTCGGGGGCACCCATCGACAGCCTCCCATTCATCGACGCCTCGCGGGCAGCACTGATCCTCGCAGCTCCGACTGCCGGGCACCACACCGGGCTCAGTGGCGGACCTGACCGGTCGAGGAGCCGGATACGCCGTGGCCTCCAGGCGTCGTCCTTGGTCAGCACCGGAGAAATCCGGCACGCGATCTGAGCGTCGCCGACCGGATGCACGGGCTGGTTACGGACAGAACTTGTAGTCCCCTGCTTAGCGGTGGCGGTCGGCGAGCCCGCCGGGGCCGGCGGCGCCACCCCCGCAACGCCGGCCCCGGCGAGCTGGCGGACCCGGCCGCTGCTGGCGGCCGGGTTCGTGACCGCGCTCGGCGCCCACGCCATCGCCGCCAACCTCGGCCGCTACGCCGGCGGCCGGCACGCCTCCCTCCTGGAGCTCGGCGTCCTGCTCGCCCTCTACGACGGCGCCGAGGTGCTGCTCAAGCCCGCCTTCGGGGCGCTGGCCGACCGCGTCGGCGCCCGCCCCGTGCTGCTCGGCGGCCTCGTGGCCTTCGCCGCCGCCTCGGCCGGGTTCGTCCTGGCGGGCGAGCAGGACGCCCTCGCCGTGGCCCGGCTCTCCCAGGGCGCCGCCGCGGCCGCGTTCTCACCGGCCGCCGGCGCGCTGGTCGCCCGGTTCAGCCCCGCCGACCGGCGCGGCCGGGCGTTCGGCGGCTACGGGGCCTGGAAGGGGCTCGGCTACACCACCGGGCCGCTGCTGGGCGGCGGGCTGGTGGCAGCCGGCGGCTTCGGGCTGCTGTTCGCCACCCTGGCCGGCCCTGGGCCTCGGCGTGGCCGTCTGGGCCGCGGTCGCGGTCCCGGCCGCCCCGCCGCTGCCCCGGGCGCGCGAGACCGTCTTGGGCCTGGCGCGCCGGCTCGCGCAGCCGAGCTTCCTGCGGCCCGTCCTGGCTCTGGCCGGGGCGACCGCGGCGCTCAGCGCCGGGGTCGGGTTCCTGCCCGTCCGCGGCGCCCAGGCCGGGCTCGGCCCGCTGGCCACCGGCGCGGCCGCCTCCCTGCTCGCCCTGACCGCGGCGCTGGTGCAGCCCCGCGCGGGCCGCGCCCACGACAGCGGCCGGCTGCCCGGCCCGGCCGGCATGGCTGGTGGGCTGCTGCTCGCCGCGGGCGCGACAAGCCGGCGTCGTCACGGGGGTCGGGCGCGTTCTTGACCACGCCGAGACCGGGCGGCGACAGCCGCGGTGACCATCAGCCAGCCGCGACCGCCCATGGCCTTGACCTATGGCAACAGCCGCCCGCGGTGTCCACGTTTACGCACCGCCCCGTGTTCAACCAGGGTGTCGCCCTACACCAACGTCCCGGCGTGATCGTTGCCCACATCGCCGGCATCCCCGTTGAAGCGTGGGTGGCCCCGCTGGTGTCCTGCGGTGGAGGGATGGCCCTCGCGGTCCGTGCCCTCCTCGCACGGGCCCGGACCCACGGCGCACGCGGCGGCGCAACCAGTCGCACCCCATCGCCAGGGTCCCCCCTTCGTCTGCGGAGTGTTGGAGGGCGTGACTGGGCCACGCCGCGCAGTCACACCGCTCGGGGCGTCCTCCCGATGGGGACACACCCAGGGCCCCGGCAACGTCGCGGTCTGCACCAAATGCCCCACCATGCCGGTCGCTGGAAGCTGGCTCCCGGCCTGGACCAACGCGGCCGCGGGGCGCCAGGCCACGACGTGGGGCCATCGGACAAACGGGGACGAATCGCGACGTTGCCGGGGCCCTGGGTGGATACCCAGGCGCGAGCGGCCCTGGGCCGGCCCCCCGCCCAGGGCCGCTCGCCACCAGCAGGGGCT
>DASYUT010000351.1 GCA_036000965.1 Actinomycetes bacterium | reverse complement strand
GCGGAGGTGCTCCGCCTGCTCGCCCGCCACCCGCGGCTCGACGTGACCTGGGCGGCAGGTGACCGCAGCGCCGGCCAGTTTGTGGCCGAGCGCTACCCCGGCCTGGCCGCCGCCTACGGCGACCTCGCCCTGTGCACCCTTGACGAGGGGCTCGACAAGGGCGCCGACGTGCTGTTCCTCGCGCTGCCCCACGGCGAGGCAGCCGGGCTCGCCCCGCGGGGTTGGGGGCGAGCCACCACCCTGGTCGTCGATCTCTCGGCCGACTTCCGGCTCCACGACCCCGACGCCTACCCAGCCTGGTACGGTGCGCCCCACCCGTGTCCCGAGGAGCTCGGCGCCTGGCCCTACGGCCTGCCCGAGCTGCACCGCGACGAGCTGGCCGGGGCGGCCAAGGTGGCCGTGCCCGGCTGCTACCCCACCGCGGCCCTGCTCGCCCTGGCCCCGCTGGTGGCGGCCGGGCTGGTGGAGCCGGACGGCATCGTGGTGGACGCGAAGTCCGGGCTGACCGGGGCCGGCCGCTCGCCCAAGGACCCCTACCTCTACGCCCAGGCCAACGAGAGCGTCACCCCCTACGGGGTCGGCGCCCACCGGCACACGCCCGAGATCGAGCAGGAACTGGCCCGCGCGGCCGGGCGCGCGCTCGCGGTGACCTTCACCCCGCACCTGGTGCCGATGAGTCGGGGCATCCTGGCCACCTGCTACGCGACCCTGGCGCCGTCAGCCGACGAGCAGGACGTGGCCGCCTGCCACGCCCGCGCCTATGCCGGCGAGCCGTTCGTGGACGTGCTGCGGCCCGGCGCCTGGCCGGCGACCCGTGCCGTGACCACCACCAACCGGGTCCAGGTGGCGGCCGCGGCCGACCGCCGGACCGGGCGGGTGGTGGCCGTCGCGGCCATCGACAACCTCGTCAAGGGCGCCGCCGGGCAGGCCGTGCAGTGCGCCAACGTCGCCCTCGGCCTGCCGGAGACGGCCGGCCTCGACCTCGTCCCGCCCGGCCCATGACCACGGCGGGCGCGCATGGAGTGGTGCGGGCCGGGGGCCTCCGAGCGGTCCGGAACGTGGGCGGGGCGAGCGCGGGAGGCGTCGCGATGACCGGGGGGGCGCAGCTCGGGCATTCGAGTGTCGATCGCGGGCTCGGGGTGACCGCGCCCGCCGGGTTCTCGGCCACCGGCGTGGCCTGTGGCATCAAGCCGTCCGGGGAGCTCGACCTGGCCGTGGTGGTGGGTCCTGAGGGCACGGTCGCGGCCGGGGTGTTCACCACCAACCTGGTGGTGGCCGCGCCGGTCGTCTGGTCCCGCGCCCGCCTTGCCGCCTCGGCCGACGCCCGGGTGGTGGTCGTCAACTCAGGCAACGCCAACGCCTGCACCGGCCCGGCCGGGGACGAGACGGTCACCGCCACTGCCAGGCGGGCAGCGGCCGAGCTCGGCTGCCGCCCGGAGCAGGTGCTGGTCTGCTCGACCGGGGTCATCGGCGTGCCGCTGGACGCCGAGCGGGTCGGCGACGGGATCGCCAAGGCGGCCGTCGCGCTCGGCCTGCGTGGCGGGCGGGGCGCGGGCGCCCCGCCTGAGCGGGGCGACGGCCAGGCCGCCGCCGAGGCCATCCGCACCACCGACACGGTCGCCAAGCAGGCCGGGGTCGTCCTGGCCCCCAGCGGGGTCGCTCGAGCCCCCGGCGGGGTCGCCCTGGCCCCCAGCGGGGTCGCCCTGGCCACTGGTGGGGTCGCCCTGACCCCTAGGGTGACCGTGGCCGGGATCGCCAAGGGCGCAGCGATGCTCGCCCCAGCGATGGCACCGCCACCCGTGCCGGTCCGCACCCCGGCCGGCGGCCCGGCCTGGAGTCCCGGCAGCGCATGGAGCCCCGGAACAGGCCGAGGCCAGGACGATGACCAAGGCCGAGCTCGTCGGAGCCAAGGGAGCGCTGGGAGCCCCGGGAGCGCATGGAGTCCCGGGAGCGCATGGAGCCCCGGGGCGGGCGGGGGCAACCAGGCTCCGGGTGGGCACGCCACCATGCTCGCGGTGCTCACCACCGACGCGGTGTGCGAGCCGGCCGCCCTGCGGGCCGGGCTTGCCGGCGCGGCGGACGCCACCTTCAACCGGATCACCGTGGACGGCGCCCAGTCCACCAACGACACCGTGCTGCTGCTCGCCTCGGGCGCCTCAGGGGTCCGTCCCCACCCGGACGACCTGGCCGACGCCGTGCAGGCGGTCTGCGACGACCTGGCCTTGCAGATGCTCGCCGACGCCGAGGGTGGGACCAAGGTCGTCAGCGTGCACGTCGGCGGGGCGGGCACCCTGGCCGGCGCGCTCGCCGTGGCCCGCCGGGTGGCCGACAGCCCGCTGGTGAAGACCGCGGTGTACGGCGGCGACCCCAACTGGGGAAGGATCCTGCAGGCGGCAGGGACCGCTGGCGTCCCCTTCGACCCGTCGTCGGTCCGCCTCGAGATCGGCGGGCCAGGCTCGGCCGGGCCCCCCGGGGCCCGCCCGGACCCGGCCCCCGGAACCCGTCCGCTCCCGGGCCACGGGACCCGCCCGGGCCCGCTCCCCGCGGCCCGTCTGGACCCGGTCCCCGGGAACCCCGCCCCGCCGGTGCTGCTGGTACGCGACGGGACGCCGACCGGGGCGGACGCGACCGCGGCCATGGCCGGCCCGCAGGTGCAGATCCGCCTGCACCTGGGCGGCGCCGGCCCATGGGCGTGCGTCCGCACCGCCGACCTGACCCCCGAGTACGTCCGGCTCAACTCGGAGTACACGACATGACCACCGTGGCCGACTCCCGCACCCAGGACCTGCAAGCCAAGGCGGCCGTGCTCCACGAGGCGCTGCCCTGGATCAAGCGCTTCACCGGCCGAACCGTGGTCGTCAAGTACGGCGGGGCCGCGATGGGCGACGCCGGGGGGGCCGGAGGACGCAAGGCTGGTCACCCGGAGGAGGGGTCGCTGTTCGACTCCTTCGTCGATGACGTCGCCCTGCTCCGCTACGTCGGGGTCGACGTGGTGGTGGTCCACGGCGGCGGTCCCGAGATCAGCCAGATGATGAAGCGCTTCGGCAAGGAGCCGGTGTTCGTCGACGGCCTGCGGGTCACCGACGAGGACACCATGGACCTGGTCCGGATGGTGCTCGTCGGCCGGGTCAACAAGGCGCTGGTCGGCCGCTTCAACACCCACGGCCGGCTCGCGGTCGGCCTCTCGGGCGAGGACGGGCTGCTGGTTACCGCCCGCCCCCGGCGCGACCCGGGAGGCCGCGACCTTGGCTTCGTCGGTGACGTGGACGCGGTCGACCCGACCGCGCTGCGCGCGCTGACCGCCGAGGGGCTGATCCCGGTGGTGGCCACGGTGGCGGCCGGGCCCGGCGGGCAGCCCTACAACGTCAACGCCGACGTGGTGGCCGGCGCGCTCGCCGGCGCGCTCGCGGCCGAGAAGCTCGTCTACCTGACCAACGTGGAGGGCCTGTACGCAGACCTGGACGACCCCGGCTCGCTCGTCAAGCGCACCACCCTGCCCGAGCTGGAGGCCATGCTCGCCGCCGGGCGGTTCCGCGCCGGGATGATCCCGAAGATCGAGGGCGTCATGGCCGCCCTGCGGGGCGGCGTGGGCAGCGCCCACATCCTCGACGGCCGCTGCAAGCATGCGCTGCTGCTCGAGCTGTTCACCGACTCAGGGGTGGGGACCATGATCGGCCCGGAGAAACCCGGATGACCGCGGCGAGTGTGACTGGCACCCCGCCCACCGTTGAGCAGGGGATCGTAGTGGCGGAACCCCGATGACCGCGGCGAGTGTGACCGGCACCGGACACGGAACGGAGGTGTGCCGGTGACCGACATCGTCGAGCGGGAGGCGGCCGTGCTCTGGCCGACCTACGCGCGACCGCGGGTGCAGTTCGTGCGGGGCGACGGCGTCCGCCTCTACGACGCAGAGGGGCGCGAGTACCTCGACTTCCTCGGCGGCATCGCGGTGGTCGCGGCCGGCCACGCCCACCCGAAGGTGGTCGCCGCGGTGGCCGGGCAGCTCGCCACCCTCGGCCACACCTCCAACCTGTACTTCTCCGGACCCCAGGTCGATCTCGCCGAGCGGCTGGTCGACCGGTTCGGCCCGCCCGCGAAGGTGTTCTTCTCCAACTCGGGTGCCGAGGCCAACGAGGCCGCCATCAAGGTGGCCAGGCGCTGGGGCAGGGCGACAAGGGGCGAGCACGCCACCGGGATCGTGGCCACGCTCGGCGGCTTCCACGGCCGCACCCTCGCCACCCTGGCCGCCACCGGCAAGCCCGCCCTGCACCCGACGTTCCAGCCCTTGCCCACCGGGTTCTCCCACGTCCCCTTCGGGGACGCCGACGCGCTGGCGGCGGCGATCGGCCCGGACACCGCCGCCGTGCTCGTCGAGCCGATCCAGGGCGAGTCCGGCATCCTCGTCCCACCGCCCGCCTACCTCCGGGCGGTCCGGGAGATCACCGCCGAGGCGGGCGTGCTGCTGATGGTGGACGAGATCCAGTCGGGCATGGGCCGCACCGGCCGCCTCTTCGCCCACCAGCACGAGGGCATCCGGCCCGACGTGGTCACCATGGCCAAGGCGCTCGGCGGTGGCTACCCGATCGGCGCCACCATCGCCACCGCCGAGGTGGCCGACACGATGCGGCCCGGCGACCACGGCAGCACGTTCGGGGGCAACCCGGTCGCCTGCGCGGCCGCCCTGGCCACCCTGGACGTGGTCGAGCCGCTCCTGGACGGCCACGTCGAGAAGGTCTCGGCCCGGCTCGCCGAAGGCCTGCACGCGCTCCGGCGCGACCTTGGCAGGGCCGCGGGGGCTCGGGTCGGCGGCGCCCTGGACGCTCAGGGCGGCGGCGCCGAGGTCCGCGGGGCCGGCCTCTGGTTCGCCCTGGATCTCGGCGAGGGCTGCGGGGTGAGCGCCAAGGACGCGGCCCTGGCCGCGCTCGGCTGCGGCCTGGTGGTCAACCCGGTCACCGCCACCGCCCTGCGCCTGGCCCCACCCCTGGTCGTGACCGTCGAGGAGGTGGACGAGGCCCTGGCCAGGCTGGGCCGCGCGC
The DNA here is from genome assembly GCA_036000965.1 of Actinomycetes bacterium. Classification (NCBI taxonomy): domain Bacteria; kingdom Bacillati; phylum Actinomycetota; class Actinomycetes; species Actinomycetes bacterium. The sequence continues at coordinate 10,152 of DASYUT010000351.1, read as the reverse complement.
TCGAGGAGGTGGGCGCGTGTCGCTGAAGGCCGAGCGGCAGGCGGCGCTCGCCGCGTTGCTGCGCACCAGGCAGATCACCAGCCAGGGGTGCCTCCTGGACGACCTGCGCCGGCAGGGCTTCGACGCGACTCAGGCGACCGTCTCACGCGACCTCGAGGAGCTGGGCGCGGTCAAGGTGCGGGGAGCGGACGGCCGGCTCGTCTACGCCCTGCCCGAGCCGATCGCCGTGGACGGGGTGGGCGAGGAGGAGCTGCGTCGCGTGCTCGCCCTCTCACTGCTCGCGATCGTGCCCACCGGCAACCTCGTGGTCGTGCGGACCCCGCCCGGGCACGCCAACGTGCTCGCCTCCACGCTCGACCGGGCCGGCCTGCCCGGGGTGGCCGGCACGGTCGCCGGCGACGACACCGTCCTGGTGGTCTGCACCGACCGCACCTCGGGCAAGGCGATGGCGAGGCAGCTCTCCTCGCTCACCACCCGTCCCGGGAGCGAGTCCGCCCCACTTATCCACGACCCCGACCTGACCCTCTACCAAGGAGAACAGCGATGACCCTCGCAGCCAACGGCGACCTCGTCGTGCTCGCCTACTCGGGCGGCCTGGACACCACCGTGGCCGTCCACCGGCTCACCCGCGAGCACGGGCGAGGGGTCGTGGCGCTGCTCGCCGACGTGGGGCAGGGGGAGGACCTGCCCGCGCTGGCCCAGCGCGCGCTCGCCGCCGGGGCGGTGGACGCGGTCGTGGTCGACGCCCGGGAGCGCTTCGCGACCGAGTTCCTCGCCCCGGCCGTTGCCGCCAACGCGCTCTACGAGGGCAGGTACCCGCTGGTCTCGGCCCTCTCCCGGCCGCTGATCGCCCAGCTCCTGGTCGAGGAGGCGGCCCGCAGGGACGCTGGCGCGGTCGCCCACGGCTGCACCGGCAAAGGCAACGACCAGGTCCGCTTCGAGGTGAGCGTCGGGGCGCTGGCCCCCCAGCTGGAGGTGCTCGCCCCGATCCGGGACTGGACGATGAGCCGCCCCGAGGCGATCGCCTACGCCGAGAAGCACGGGCTCGACCTGGGCTGGATCACCGCTGCCAAACCGTACTCGGTCGACCAGAACCTGTGGGGCCGCACCATCGAGGCGGGCGTGCTCGAAGACCCGTGGGCGGCGCCGCCGGAGGACGCCTTCGCCTGGACGGCCTCGCCGGCCCGGACCAGCGCGGTGGCCGAGGTGGTGGTGGCGTTCCAGGCCGGCGTGCCGGCCGGAGTGGACGGGTCGGCGACCGGGTTCGCCGAGGTCGTCGCCCACCTGAACCGGCTCGGCGGGGCCTCGGGCTTCGGGCGCCTGGACATGCTGGAGAACCGGCGCGTCGGGATCAAGAGTCGCGAGGTCTACGAGGTACCCGGGGCGCTGGCCACGATCGCCGCCCACCGCGACCTCGAGGATCTCACCCTCGACCGCGACGTGCTGCACGAGAAGGCGCGGCTCGAGATCCGCTACGCGGAGCTGGTCTACGACGGGCTGTGGTTCTCGCCCCTGAAGGCCGCCCTCGACGCGTTCGTGGCCGAGACGCAGCAGGCCGTCAGCGGCGAGGTCCGCCTCGAGTTCTCGCCTGGCCGTTGCCAGGCCACCGGACGCCGGGCCGAGCGCTCGCTGTACCGGCCCGACCTGGCCACCTACGAGGGTGGCGAGGGCGGCGACGCGTTCGACCACGACGCCGGGCGCGGCTTCGTCGCCCTCTGGGGCCTGCCCGCCCGCACCTGGGCGCGGGTCAGCCAGGGTGGGTAGCGACGGCGTGCCCGCCGACGGGCTCCGGCCGGGGCCCCTGGAGGACGCCAGAGGCTCCGAGCCTAGGCACCCGGAGGACTCCGGGGGCCTGGAGGATGCCGGGGACCCCGAGCCGAGCCCCCCGGAGGATGCCGGGGACCGGGGGCCGTTGTGGGCGGGGGGGTTCGCCGCCCCGCCCAACCCCGAGATGTGGGCCTACACGCTGTCGCTGCCGGTCGACCGGCGGCTGTGGCGGGAGGACGTGGCCGGCAGCCGGGCCCACCTGCGCGGGCTGGTCCGGGCCGGGGTGCTCGACGAGGGCGAGGGCAAGCTGCTGCTCGACGGGCTGGCCACCGTGGCGGCGGAGCTGGCCGGCGGCACCTTCGCGTGGGCGCCGTCCGACGAGGACGTCCACACCGCGGTCGAGCGGCGGCTCACCGAGCTGGTCGGCCCGGTCGGCGGCAAGCTCCACACCGGCCGCAGCCGCAACGACCAGGTCGCCACCGACCTGCACCTGTGGCTCAAGGGCGCGGTGGCGTCGGCCGTCGAGGCGGTCTCGGGACTGGTCGACGCGCTCGTCGGCACGGCCCGGGCCCACCCCGGAGTCGTGCTCCCCGGCCTCACCCACCTGCAGCCCGCCCAGCCGGTCCTGTGGGCGTTCCAGCTCGCCGCCCACGGGTTCGCGCTGACCCGCGACGTCGGCCGCCTGCAGGACGCCGGGCGCCGCCTGGACTACAGCCCGCTCGGGGCCGGGGCCGTCGCCGGCTCCTCGTTCCCGCTCGACCCGACGGCGACCGCCGCGGACCTCGGGTTCGGGGCCGCATTCGGCAACGCGATGGACGCCACCTCCGACCGCGACGGAGTCGCCGAGCTGCTCGCCGCGGCTGCCATCGCCATGGTCCACGCGTCCCGGCTGGCCGAGGACGTCGCCCTGTGGGCTGGACGGGGCTGGGTGCGGCTCCCCGACGCGTGGGCGACCGGGTCGAGCATGCTGCCCCAGAAGCGCAACCCGGACGTGGCCGAGCTGGCCAGGGGCCGGGCCGGCACCGTGATCGGCCGGCTGGCCGGGTTCCTGGCCACCTGCAAGGGCCTGCCGCTGGCCTATGCCCGCGACCTCCAGGAGGACAAGGCGGTCGTGTTCGAGACGGTCGACACCCTGGTCGGCTCGATGGGCGCCCTGGCCGGGCTGGTGTCGGGCCTGGAGCCCGACGCGGCCCGGATGCGGGCCGCCGCCGCCGAGGGTGAGGCCACCGCCGTCGACCTGGCCGAGGCGCTGGTCCGGGCCGGCGTGCCGTTCCGGGAGGCGCACACCGCGGTGGCCACGGCGGTGCGGGTCGCTGCCGAGCGCGACACGCGCCTGGCCGACCTGCCCACCGGGGAGCTTGCAGCGATCCACCCGGCCCTGGCCGAGGCCGACCCCGCGGTCCTGTCGGTCGACGGCAGCCTGGCCGCCAAGGCGACCCCGGGCTCGACCGCCCCGTCCCGGGTCGGCGAGCAGCTGGTGGTCCTGTCGGTCGCGGCCGCCAACGCCCGCGGCTGGGCCGGGGGCTTTCGCCCGTCGCTCGACCTCGGCTGACTCCCATCCCAGGCCGAGGTGGGCCCCGTCACCGACCGACGACCGCTCGCCTCCCCGCTCGCCCCCCCGGCTCGCCCCCCCGGCTCGCCTCCCTCCGCTCGCCCCCCCGGCTCGCCTTCCTCCGCTCGCCTCTCCCCGCTCGCCTTCCCACGGGGATGGTGCGGCGTCGAGCCGGCGCCGATTGGCGCTGGTGTGAACTGGCATGTCATCGGGTAGAGCATGGCTTGGTGACAGGATCGAGATGATCTGCTGGTTTACAGACAGGGAGGTGTTGACTACGCTTGCACCGACTCCGCCAGGGGGGCGGGAGCCACGGCCGGTTGACTGCGGCCCCCCACGCCCGGCTGTCCCGGTTTCCGGCCCGATCTCGAAGCGGCTCGCGCACCCCCGGCCGGCGACACTCGCCCGGCGGAGCACCCTGCTGTGGTCCTGACCTGCCCGATGCCGCCCGCGGCGCGCACGCCCGCGGGCGCCGGTCCTGTCGTCTGCGCGAAAGGAGTTCGCGGTGCCGGACAGCCTGACGCAGGTCCTCTCCTCGGGACCCCCCGGCACGAAGGTCAACATCGCGGTGCTCGGTGACGGCTTCACAGCCGGCGAGCAGGCCCTCTACGACGACAAGGTGCGGGAGCTGCTGATCGACGGCGTCTTCGCCCACGACTACTTCTACGAGGACGCCCAGGCGTTCAACGTCTACCAGGTCAACCTCGTCTCCCGGGAGTCGGGCGTGAGCCGGCGGGTGTACAAGGAATCGGGCGCCGGCAAGGGCGCCGGCGCACCCACCGAGCTGGTCGACACCGCGCTCGGCTGGGTCTACAACGGGTCGGGCGACCACGGCTGGGTCGAGCACGGCCCGGGCACCGCAGCCGCGATGCGGCGCGCCCTCGACGCCTGGGTGCCCGACTACCACCTGGTCGTCGTGGTCTTGAACGAGCCGGGGTTCGGTGGCTGTGGGGGTGGCGGCCTCCAGGTCGTCACCCTCGGGGTGGCCTGGACGGCGCTCGCCCACGAGCTCGGGCATGCGGTCGGTGGCCTGGCCGACGAGTGCTGCCAGAGCCGGCCCTGGCCGGCCGGGGAGCCGGGCGCGGTCAACCTCACCACCTCCACCAGCCGGACCACCCTGAAGTGGGGACGGTTCGTGGCCCCGTCGACCCCGGTCCCCACCGGGATCGGCACCTGCGCCGGCTACAACCGGGACGTCCCACCCGCGGGCTGGGACCCGAGCCAGGACGTCGGCCTGTTCGAGGGCGGCGGCGGCCACGGCATGGGCGTGTTCCGGCCGGTGCTCGACTGCCGCATGCGCAGCGACGACCAGCCCTGGTGCCCGGTCTGCTACACCGAGCTGAAGACCAGGAACCAGCCGAGGACCGGGCACTCGTTTCGCAACTGCCACGCCGGTGACTTCGACGGCGACGGCCGCGACGAGCTGCTGGTCCACTCGGGTGAGGGCGTGCTCCTCTACCGGTCCAACGGCACCCAGCTCGACCTGGCCGCAAGCGTGGTCGGGACCGTGCCCGGGCCGTGGCGGTTCCAGCCCGGCGACCGGTTCCACGTCGGTGACGTCGACGGCGACGGCCGCGACGAGCTGGTCGTCTACAACGCCACCGACTGGGACACGAGCTACCTCGGCCTGCTCGCCGGCGACGGCCGCGACGGCCTGCACCTGGTCGCCCGTTACGACGGCGGCCTGCCCGGCTGGGCCTTCCGGCCCGCCGACCGGCTCCTGCTCGCCGACTTCGACGGCGACGGCCGCGACGACCTGTACGTGTTCAACGGCGACGACTGGAGCATCCCCTACCTCGGCATGCTGCGCTCACGCGGCTCGTCGCTCGGGCTCGTCCGCCGCTTCGACGCCACCCTGCCGGGCTGGACGCTGCGGCCGGGGGACCGGTTCCACGTGGGCGACTTCGACGGCGACGGGCGCGACGACCTGTACGTGTTCAACGGCTCGGACTGGGCCGTCCCCTACCTCGGCATGCTCCGCTCCACGGGCACCGACCTCGAGGTGGTCCGCCGCTTCGACGCCACCCTGCCGGGCTGGACGCTGCGGCCGGGGGACCGGTTCCACGTGGGCGACTTCGACGGCGACGGGCGCGACGACCTGTACGTGTTCAACGGCGACGACTGGTCCATGGCCCACCTGCTCATGGCCAGCTCGACCGGGTCGGGCCTGGACTTCACCGAACGCTACGACGGCAACGCCCCCGGCTGGCAGATGCGCAGGCACGACCGGCACTGGGTGGCCGACTGCAACGGCGACGGCCGCGACGACCTGTTCGTCCACAACGACGAGGACTGGGGCCACGAGTACCTCGGGGCGATGATCTCCAACTCCAAGGAGCTGAACGCGACCAGGCGCGAGGACTGGGTCGGGGAGTGGAGCCTGGGGTCGCAGGACCGGTTCCTGCCCTGCAACTACCAGGGCGGCGCCGGCACCCCGGACCTGATCGTCCACAACGCCGACTGGCTCGGCATGATCCGGGCCACGCCGGCGCTGGTGCTCGACCGCGTCTACCACCACTGGATCCACAACTACCGGTACGGCCGCAACTGGTGAGGAGGTTCGGGACATGACCGCTCCGACACCCGCCATGATGGGGGGCGCCGAGGCGCCGCCGGTCGTGGAGGACCCGGCCGCGCCGTCGATGCAGTCCCAGGCGCTGGCCGGGCTGCCGGCCTTTCCCACCGCCGGGCTGCCGGCCTGCCCGAACGCGGAGATGCCGGCCTTACCGAGCGCGGAGACGCCGGCTCGCCTGAGCGCGGAGACGCCGGCCAGCCCGAGCGCGGAGACGCCGGCCTGCCTCGAGGGGAGTGGGACGCCCGCCCGCCCGCAGGCCGGGACCCGGCCAGTGGAGATGCCGCCGGTACCCAGGGCCGACATCTGGGAGCTCGGCCCGCGGCCACCGACCCGGCTCGGCGATCAGCGCGGCTGGCGCAGCACGACCCACGGCCAGGCGACCGCCGGCACCGAATCAGGGCCCGGGATCACCGGGGCCGGGTACGTGCGGCTCCGCCTGCACCTGGACGGCGGCTGCCTGTCGGTGGCCGGCGCCCGCGCGGTGGAGGGCCCGCTGCTCCAGCCGGTCCGGCTCCACGCCGGGCTCGCCTGCGAGGTTGTGTTCGAGGGCCGCCGGGTGGCCGTCGACTCCATCCCCGACCTGGGGATCTGGCGTACCCTCCCGCCCCCGGGCGACCAGGGCGGCGGTTCTCTCGCCGGCCACCACGTGACCGAGCTGGACGCGTTCGACTTCCACGTCCGCGTCCCCCGCGCCGACCTGCCGCTCGCGGCCCTGCCCGGCGTCCGGGTGGCCGTGTACCGTTGCAAGGGCGACGCCCCCACCGTCCCGATCGGTCCTGGCACGCTCGCCGAGCAGTTCCCCCGCGAGCTGCGCGAGGTCGCCCGCATCGAGGGCGTCCGCCTCTGGGAGCTGGCTCCAGACATCCAAGGGGAGCTGCGCGCTCAGCTGAGCTAGGTTGTTCCGCGGTCCTGGTTCGATGTGGGGGCTCGCTCCCCCACGGCCCCCAAGAGCGCCTGGCCATGGCCAGGCGGATCCCCAACGGCGCCGTTGCCATGGTCAGGTCGATCGGCGGACCTAGCGCATCGACTCGGCGATGCGGAGGGCTTCTTCCCTGGATACCTGGCCTTCGAGGCGCAGGGTCAGGTCGCCGCGCTCCCAGAGCAGCGTGCTGCCGGCCAGCCGGCTCGTCTCCGGCATCTCGTTGCCGTTGCGGTCGAGGTAGCTGAAGCCGTGCTCGGTGGGGAACCAGTAGCCGGGCTGGCCGTTGACCGTGACCAGCTCGAGGCTGCCCTCGCCGAACTGCACCTTCTTGAGGAAGCCCTCGTCGACCGAGGCTCGGAACTGGGTCACGAGCAGGCCCACGCCGGTGCCCGGGGCGGCCGGCAGGCCGGGCCGGGGCCGGTAGACGAGGTCGACCCGCCCGTCGGCCGGCACGCTGGGGTCGACGTAGACCGCGTCGGGGCGCTCGAAGCCGGGCGCGGTGGGCACGACCACGGGGAAGCGCACCCGCTGCCTGGCCTCGGCCAGGGTCGCCGGCTCGCCCAGGTACAGCTCCGACCCGGTCCCGGTCGTGCCCGTGGGGCCGTGACCGCCGATCACGATCCGCACGCCGCGCAGGCCGAGCAGGCGGGCGGCGGCCTCGCGGGTGGCAGGCGACGCGGCCAGCACGGCGGCGGCCAGCAGCACCACGGCCAGGCCGGCCAGGGCCAGCCGCTGCCAGCGGGGCCGGGGGAACGGCCTGCGGCGCCAGGCCCGGACCCAGTCCCATGCCCGCCCCGCCCCGGCGGCCCCGCGGGCGCGAGGCGACCTCGCCGGCGCCTCGGAGAGCCGGGCCGCGACCGCCTCGGCGATCGGCGGGGTGGTGGGGTGCTCGAGGTGGGCGCCCAGCTCGACCAGGGCCCGCTCCAGCTCGCGGCTGGTCATTCGCCACCCCCTTCGAGCGTCATCGACACGGCCAGCCCGTCGCCCTGCTCGGCCAGCACGGCCCGCAGGCGGGTGAGCGCCCGCGACGTGCGTGACTTGACCGTGCCCCGGCGGCAGCCGAGCGTCGCTGCCGCCTCGGCCTCGGACAGCTCGAGGAAGTAGCGGCAGGCGATCATCTCCCGGTCGGCCGCTGGCAGGCGGTTCACCGCGGCCAGGAGCGTCCGCCGCCGCTCCCCGGCCAGAGCCGCCACCTCAGGAGACGGGGCCGCGTCTCCCGAGGGGCGGTCCTCGGCGACCCGGACCGCCAGGTCCCCCTGGCGGCGGGCCGACCGTCGCCGGTTGCGGGCCTCGTTGGCGACGATGGCGAGCAACCAGGGCCGGAACGGCGCCCCGGCCCGGAACCGGGCCAGCGCGTAGTACGCCTTCACGAACCCCTCCTGGGCGGCGTCCTCGGCGTCGGCGGCCGCCCCGGTGACGAGATAGGCGGTGCGGTAGGCGAGGTCCTGGTACCGCTGCACCAGGGCTCCGTAGGCGTGCACGTCTCCTTGCCGCGCGCGTTCGACGAGGCGGTCGTCGGTGTCCAGTGGTCGGCCCTCCACGGACTGGGTGTCACGGTTGGTACACCGGGTGGGGGCGTTCGGTTCCGCCGGCAACGGCGGCCCGCCCGAACGCTCGCCGATCGGGCCTTTGCACGCAAGTGGTGCGGCCGGGCCCGGGTACGGTCGAGCGGGCCGGCTCACCGCCAGCGGTCCTGGCCGAGCAGCTCGCCCACCCGGCGGCCCGGCTCGGGCAGGCGAAGCAGTCAGGGCGACCGATTGAACAGCGGCGACACCCTGCTGGCCGCGGCCGGGTCCTGACCGGCCGGCTCCGCGCCCTGCGCCTCGCGCTCACGAAGCTCCACCCGGCGGATCTTGCCCGAGATCGTCTTGGGCAGCTCCTCGACGAACTCGATCTCGCGCGGGTACTTGTACGGCGCGGTCACCTGTTTGCAGTGCTCCTGCAGCTCCCGGGCGAGGTCGCCAGAGCCGGTCCGTCCGGGGGCGAGGACGACGAACGCCTTCACGAGCTGCCCGCGCTCGGGATCGGGCTTGCCCACCACGGCCGCCTCGGCCACGGCCGGGTGCTCGACCAGGGCCGACTCGACCTCGAAGGGGCCGATCCGGTAGGCGGCCGAGTTGATGACGTCGTCGGAGCGCCCGACGAACCAGAAATAGCCGTCCTCGTCGACGTAGGCGCGGTCGCCGGTGTAGTAGAAGTCGCCCCGGAACGCGGCCGCGGTCGCCTCCGGGTCGCGCCAGTACTCCACGAACAGGCCGACCGGTCGCTCGGGGCTGACCCGCACCGCCACGTGGCCCTCCTCGCCAGGACCGAGCACCTTGCCGTCGTCGTCGACCACGCACACGTCGAACCCGGGGGTGGGCTTGCCCATCGACCCGGGCCGGACCGGGATGCACCGGTAGTTGGCGAGCAGGTTCACGGTCTCGGTCTGGCCGTACCCGTCGTAGACGGTGAGGCCGGTCGCCTCGCGCCAGACCTTGATGACCTCCGGGTTGAGCGGCTCGCCGGCCGAGACGCAGTGGCGCAGCCGCGACCAGTCGTAGGCGGTCAGGTGGAGCTGGACCAGCGCCCGGTAGACGGTGGGCGGGGCGCAGAACGTGGTCACCCCGTGCTCGCCGACGAGCCGCAGCATCAGGTCGAAATCGGGCTTGCCGCGCAGGTCCCAGAGGAAGTTGGTCGCCCCCAGCGACCACTGGCCGAACAGCTTGCCCCAGGCCGCCTTGGCCCAGCCGAAGTCGCTGAGCGTCCAGTGCAGGTCGTCGGGTTGCAGGTCCTGCCAGAAGCGGGCGGTGATCTGGTGGCCGATGCCGAGCGAGGCCTGAGTGTGCAGGACCATCTTCGGGTAGGCGACCGTGCCCGAGGTGAAGTAGATGAGCAGCGGGTCGTCGGAGCGGGTCGGCTCAACATCCGGTGGGCGATCGCTTGCCTCCTCCAGCCCGCTGGCCCACGAGTACCAGCTGGGCGGGGGCTCCTCGCCCGGCCCAGGGTCGCCCACCCACAGCCGCTTCAGCGGCTCCAGGCCCAGTGGCTCGGCGGCCACGTCGATCTTGCCGGCGCCGTCGGGATCGGTGATTGCCACGGTCGCGCCGGCGCGCTCCAGGCGGTAGGCGATGTCGCGTGCGGTCAGCAGGGTCGTCCCTGGCATGGGCACGGCGCCGAGCTTGACGCAGCCCAGCATCACGTCGTACCAGTCGGGGATGCGCGGCAGCATCACGAAGACGCGGTCGCCCTTGCGTACACCCCGGGAGGCCAGGAAGTTGGCAGCGCGGTTGGAGGACGCCGCCAGGTCGGCGAAGCTGTAACGGCGCGGGTTGCCGCCGTCGGGTCCCACCGCCA
>DASYUT010000350.1 GCA_036000965.1 Actinomycetes bacterium | reverse complement strand
TGGTCCTGCCGCCGGCGACCAGGCCAAGGATGCGCTCCTCCTGCGGCGACAGCCGGGCCAGCTTCTCGTCGCCCAGCAGATGCTTGCCCCTGCGCAGCCGGTCCAGCACCCCCCGGGTCACGGCCGGGTCAAGCAGGCTCTACCGGGTCCTCGGGGTCATGGGCCCCGACGAGTACCACGACGCCTACCCGGACGCCGACCGGGCCGGGCTGGACGACAACGCCGACAGCAACGTCATGGCCGTATGGGTCCTGCGTCGAGATCCCCGCCCGGGACTCGCGGGAGGCCCTCCCGCCCCTGCCTCATGCAGCCGGCAGGACAGCCGGGATCCGGCAGCGTTAGCCCACCATGTTGAGCGACGAGCAGGTAGATGAGCGTGGACAGCAGGTCCTGGACGACGGTTGCCAGCGGCCCGCTGCCGAAGGCGGGTCGCGGCCCAGGCGGTGCAGCAGCCAGGGAAGGGCCATGGCGACCAGGGTGGCGGTCGAGCAGGTGGCCAGCAGGGCGAGCGCCACGGCCAGAGCCACGCCGCTGTCGCCCCACCGCCAGATGCCGGCCGGCAGGAACGCCAGCGATACCGTCGCGCCCACCAGCAGGCTGGTCAGCAGCTCCTGCCTGACCACCTCCCGGATCCCGATGCCGACCGACAGACCGCGGACGATCAAGGTCTCCGTTTGGGCGCCGACCGCGTCGGCCATATAGACGATGCCGGGGATGAAGAACTCCAGCACGACGTTGGAGCTGGGCTCCGAAGGAGCCCAGCAGGTCGGCGGCGGCGACCGCCCCGATCAGCCCGGCCAGCAGCCACGGCAGCCAGTGGCGGAACCGCTTGCCCACCGGCTCGACGCTGGCATGCCGGGCCGACGCCGCCTCGTGGGTGACCTGTTCCTCGAACAGCGACGGCAGCACGACCGCGCCCGCGTCCTCGAGCCGGCGCAGGCCGTCGAGGTCCCCGGTGAGCGGCGATGCGGAGGCGACCAGGGGCGAGCGCAGCTCCAGGCCGAGGTCGCGGGTGCGCAGGTCGGTCATGATGACGCCTCCTCGGGCGGCTGGTCGGCGGGGTGCTTCGGTAGCCGGCGGGCGCGGGCACGGGGGCGAGGTGGGCGCGCAGGTCGGGGGACGGCCCCCAGGGGGAGAAGGATGGCGGCGACCTCATGACGCACGGGTTGGCGGGCGTCGCCCTTGGCGCCGAGCCCGCCGAGCCGGGCGTCATGCGCCAGCGGCCGCGGCCCCCTGCCGAGAGCGTGCTCGGCGCCGGCCTGTGGCAGCGCATCGTCCGCATCGGGGTCGTCATCGCCACGATCACCCTCGCGGTGGGGGTCTGGGCGCACGCCACCGGGCGTGCGTGGCAGAGCATGGTGTTCCTCGCCCTCGGCGTGACCCAGCTGGGCGTCGCCCTCGGCGTCCGAGCCCGTGCCGGCACCGCGGCCAACCCGTTCCTGCTGGTCGCGGTCGCCTTCGCGCTGCAGGTCGCCGGGCTGTACCTGCCACCCCTCCGCGACCTGCTCGGCACCCACCCGCTCCCGCTTGTCGACCTGGCGATCGTCTGCGCCGTCGCCGTCCTCGGCTACCTCGCGGTCCGGCTCGACCACCGGCTGGGACGCGCGCACGCACGGCCGACCGAGGGCACGGCCTGACCACCCGAACCCAGGGCGGCTGGAGCAAACCGCGTTCGATCGGGCCTCGGTCAGGTCAAGCCTCGCTCCGTCGGCCTCCCCAGTCGGGCTGAAGGACTCGATTGCCTCGGACGAGTCCGCCGGCGGTTGTTCAGGTGGTAGTGGGCCGCATGGCCGGGTAGCGGGCGCGCAGCGCCTCGGCCAGGGACGGTCGGACTTGAGGCTCACGTCGCCTGGCCGGCGGACCAGCTCGCAGATGGCGAAGATGCGGCCGCCGACCTTGAACACGGCGACCTCGTCGCCGAAGCGGTCGTCCTCGACCGCCCCGGGCGGCGCTTGCAGTCGTCGAGCGCCTCGTCTCTGTCCATGCGCCCGATCCCATGCCTGCACCTCAGACGGGGTGGTACGGCAGGCGCGCCCGGCCGCCCGTCGCGCGGCGAGGCCGACCTGCCGGCCCTTGCGGCGCTGGTGGCCGCCTCCGCCGCCGGCGACCGCTGGGAGCGGCCCCTGTCCGCCGAGGAACTGCGCCAGGAGCCGGCTTGGTGAAGGGTGGGGCCGTTTCGGCGGCCTGCGTAGGGGTTCGGCACCGGCCGCTGGTGACCCCGTGGTGGTTGTCTTTGGCGGCGCGCAGTGGCGGGCCTGGGCGCGGGAGGGGACAAGGGTCCCGCCGGTGGCGGGTTGTTCGGCCCGTGCAGCCGGACTGGTTGCCGGGGAGCCTTGGTTAGGTTGCGACGAATGATCGCGAATGGAAGCCAATTGGTGATGTTCAGTCCCGCGCGGAGGGTGCTGGTGGGAGTCACGCAGCAGGCGACGGCCGTGGCGCGCGGTCGGCCATCCGCCCGTGCTGCTCGACCGCGCGTACGGACAGTCGCTTCGGGAAGCCATGCCGCTGCGACCGGACGCTGCATGGCCATTGTTGGTGCCGCACGAGAAAGGTGGTTGGTGCGATGAGAAGGAACCAGCGGGTCTTGGTGGTGCTCGTCGCTGGGCTGATGGTGTTCGCGCTGGCGGGATGCTCGAGCTCCAAGAGTAAGACCACCAGCAGCGGCGGCCAGAGCGCCGGCGGCGGGGTGACGGTGACGACAGCGGTCGCGAGCGCGGGGCCGACGATCGTCAACGTGGAGGGAGGCGAGAAGCCCGACGGGAAGTACTATCTGACCGTGACGCCGGCGTCGGTGCAGGCGGGGCCGACGACCATCACGTTCAAGAACGTCGGCACGAAGGAGCACGAGGTGGTCGTGCTGAAGACCGACACGCCCGCCGACAAGTTGAAGGTCGGCGCCAACCATGAGGTCAGCGAGGCGGCCAGCGTCGGTGAGGACAGCGAGACCAAACCGGGCAAGACCAAGAGCACCACGATCGATCTGCAGCCGGGCACGTACGTCCTGGTGTGCAACATCGAGCGGCATTACGAGAAGGGCATGTACGGGGCGTTGACGGTCACCTGAGGATCGCGTGGTAGAGGAGGCACGGTGGCAGGTGAGCTGGGGGCGACGCCCAGCTGGCCGAGAGCGGTCGCGGTCACCGCGGCGCTGGTGGCGCTCGGTGTCGCGCTGCTGGTCGTCGTCCCCAACCTGATCGTCACCCGGCTCGGCGGGCTCGACCGGGGCCAGCGGACGGCGCTGGCGACGATCTGGTTCTTCGGCATGCTGGCGGCGTTGGCGTGGCTGCTGCGGCGCCTGCAGGCACGGCATCTGATCTGAGGGCAACATGAGCGAATCACTGCCGGCCCCTATCCCAGACGCCCGGTGGCTGTGGGCGAACGAGCCCTGTCGCGCTGCCTGCCCAGTGCACACCGACGCCGGCGCCTACGTGACCGCGATCGCCCAGGGCCGCTACCGCGACGCCTACCTGATCGCCCGCCAGCCCAACCCCTTCCCCTCGATCTGCGGCCGGGTGTGTGCCGCCCCGTGCGAGACGGCGTGCCGGCGGGGCAAGCTCGACGCGCCGATCGCGATCCGCGCGCTGAAGCGGTTTGTCAGCGAACGGTTCGGCGTGGAGAGCTTCGGCGGCAGCGCCGTCTGGCACGAGGCCCACGGCCCAGTCCCGCCGGCCAGCCGGCCGTCGGTCGGCGTCGTCGGGGGTGGGCCGGCGGGCCTGTCGGCCGCTCACGACCTGCGCCTGGCCGGCCATCCGGTCACGATCTATGAGGCGCAGGACCGGCTCGGCGGGATGCTGGTGCTCGGCATCCCGGAGTACCGCCTGGCCCGCGGCCTCATCACCCGGGAGGTCGAGGCGATCCTGGAGCTCGGCGTCGAGGCCCGCACCAACTGCCGTGTCGGCACCGACGTGACGCTCAAGGAGCTGCTGGCCCAGCATGCCGCGCTGTTCCTTGCCGTTGGCACCGGCCGGGGCCGGGACCTCGACATCCCCGGCCATCAGCTGGACGGCGTGCTGCGGGCGGTGGAGTTCCTGCTCAACGTGAACCAGGGGTTCCGGGTCGACCTTGGCGAGCGGGTGGTCGTGGTCGGCGGCGGCAATGTCGCCTTCGACGCGGCCCGCACCGCGCTGCGGGCGGCCGCTCGCGGGGAGGCGGGCCCCACCCCGCAGCCGTTGGCCCCGCAGGCCCGGGAGGACGCCCGCCGCAGCCTGACCACCTCGCTGGACGTGGCGCGCTCGGCGGTGCGGGCGGGCGTTGCCGACGTGGCCGTGGTGGCCCTTGAGTCGCCCGAGGAGATGCCCGCCACCCCCGAGGAGATCGCCGAGGCGGAGGACGAGGGGATCCGGATCGTCTACCGCCGGGGTCCGCACCGGATCGTCGGCCAGGGACGCGTCGAGGGCCTGGAGACGGTCGCGGTGGCGTCGGTGTTCGACGCCCAGCACCGCTTCGCCCCGACGTTCGTCCCCGACACCGAGGAGGTCCTGCCGGCCGACACGGTGATCCTGGCCGTCGGCCAGGTCGCCGACATCGGGTTCCTCGGCCAGGACGCCGGGGTCGAGCTGACCCGCCAGCGCGGCGTGGCGGTCGACCGCGCGACCCTGCGGACCTCCCACCCGCGCATCTGGGCTGGCGGCGACCTGGCCTTCGGGCCCAGGAACCTCATCGACGCCGTCGCCGACGGCCAGCGCGCCGCCGCGTCCATCCACGCCGCGCACGCTGATGCCACCGAGCGCCCACTGCGGATCGAGCTGGCCGACCGGCCCGGCTTCCGCCGCCTGGCCAGCGGCTACGACGCCGTCCCGCGGGTCGAGATCCCGGTGGTGCCCCACGACCGGCGCATCGGCTTCGCGGAGGTGGAGACCGGCTACGGCGAGGCCGACGCCCGCCTGGAGGGCCACCGCTGCCTGCGCTGCTTCGACAACGTCATGCTCCAGCCCGAGCTGTGCATCCTCTGCGGCCTGTGCGTGGACGTCTGCCCGCACAACTGCATCACGATCGTGCGGGCCGACCACGCCGGGGCGGGCACGGCGGCGCAGTCGGCGCTGCTGCTGGACGAGTCGCTGTGCATCCGCTGCGGCCTGTGCGTCAACCGCTGCCCACCCGGGGCGCTGCTGATGGTCCACGCCACGGAGCTGCCCGATGGATGACCAGGACCGCGACGCCCTCGAGCCCGACGTCTACCCGGCCCCGAAGGGGCTGTGGCAGCGGGTGCGGCGCAGCGAGGTGTGGCGCTCGGCGTTCCGCCACCCGCAGCTGGATACCCCGAGGGGACGGGCGCTGCAGTCGTTCAGCAACTTCTTCCTGCACGTCTACCCGGTGAAGGTGCCCGGCCGGGTGCTGCGCTTCCGCTACTCGTGGCGGCTCGGCTACATCCTCACGGTGCTGTTCGCGATCCTGAACCTCACCGGCATGTACCTGATGTTCTTCTACACCCCGTCGGTCGCCTCCGCCTACGGCGACATGCAGCAGTTGCGCACCGGGGTCGGCTTCGGGCAGCTGGTCCGCAACGTCCACCGCTGGTCGGCGCACCTGATGGTGCTCGCGGTGCTGCTGCATCTGGCCCGGGTGTTCTTCGCCGGCGCCTACAAGCGGCCGCGGCAGTTCAACTGGGTCTTGGGCGTCGGCCTGCTGGTCTTGACGCTGGCGTTTTCGTTCACCGGCTACCTGCTGCCCTGGGACCAGCTCAGCTACTGGGCGGTCACGGTCGGCACCAACCTGGTCAACTACGTGCCCGTCCTCGGAGGGACCATCCGCGACCTGCTGCTCGGCGGTGCGCAGATCGGGCAGGCGACCCTGCTGCGCTTCTACGCCCTGCACGTGTTCGTCCTGCCCGCCGCCCTGACCGTGCTGCTGGCGCTGCACATCTGGCGGGTCCGCAAGGACGGCTTCGCGGTGCAGCAGCCCAGCAGCGGGGCGTTCGCCGAGCAGGCCACCGAACGACCGCGCGTACCGGCCGCGGTCCCGGCCGGCGGCGAGGGCGGCGAGGGGGAGCCACGGGTCCGCCTGCTCGGCGTCGTCGACCGCCAGTCGGTCACCGCCGAGGAGCGGCAGGTGGACGACACCGTGTTCACCTGGCCGCACCTGCTGGTCCGGCACGCGGTGGTGGGCCTGGCGACGACGGCGGTGGCGCTCACCCTCGGCGTGGCGTTCGCCGCGCCGCTACGTGGACTCGCCAACCCCGAGCTCACCCCCGAGCCGTCCAAGGCCCCCTGGTACTTCGTCGGCCTGCAGGAGCTGCTGTCGCACGTCGACCCACTCGTCGCCGGGATCCTCGTTCCCGTCGGCACGATCCTGGGGCTGGCCCTGCTGCCCTACCTGGACCGCAACCCCGCCACCGAGGCCCGCCACCGCAAGGTGGCCGTGCTGCTGTTTGCCACCCTGCTGGTCGCGGCCGTCGTGCTGACCGTCGTCGGGGAGTTCTTCCGCGGGCCGGGGTGGCGGTTCATCCCGCCGTGGCGGCACCTGTACGTCGACCTGTAGGAGCCGCGTATGCGTCTGACTCGCCGGGACCTGCTGCGCAGGGGCTGGAAGCTGGGCGGCACCCTCCTCGGCGTCGCCCTCGGCTGGACCGCCTACGAGGCGCTCCGCCCGCTCGCCGGGGCGGGCGGCGGCGGCCCCATCACGTTGGGGAGCCCGGCCGACTTCAAGCCGGGGACCGCGACCTACTTCAACGAGGGCCGGCTGTGGCTCGCCAACGCCGGCGGGCACTTCTTCGCCCTGTCCCAGCGCTGCCCCCACCTCGGCTGCCGCGTGCCGTTCTGCCAGAGTTCGGGGCGGTTCGAGTGCCCCTGCCACGGCTCGGTGTTCGACCTCGGCGGCGAGTACGTCCAAGGACCGGCGCCCCGCGGGATGGACCGCTTCGAGCTCCGAGTCGACAGTGGAATGCTGGTGGCCGACACCGGCACGCTCCTCCCCGGCCCCGACCGCGGCACGCAGGACTTCGTCACCCCGCCGCTCGGCCCCCCCTGCACCAGGAGCTGACGATGCCCCGCGACGCGCCCAAGCCGGCCGCCTTCGAACCCCAATGGCTGCAACGCAGCCTGGACCGCCACTACACCTGGGGCCTGGTGTTCATGGTGGTCCTGATCCTCGGGTTCGTCCTCTACGGCATCCAGGAGCCGACCCTGCGAGCCAACGCCGCCCGCGAACAGGCGACCACCTACGCGCACCTGGGCGCGGGGCTGTTCGCCAACAACTGCGCCGCCTGCCACGGCCGCGGCGCAACCGGCGGCAGCGCGCCCACGCTGAACGCCAAACAGTTCCTCACCGCCACCTCCGACGAGCAGGCCCGGCTGCTCATCGCCGGCGGCGTCTCCGGCACCAGCATGCCCGCCTGGAGCCTGGACTTCGGCGGCCCGCTCACCGACGAGCAGATCCGCCAGCTCGTCGCCTACCTCCGCTCGCTCGAGCCCAACGCACCCAGCATCCCGAACTGGCGGCAAGGCAAGCCCTGACCGCCGCCTCCACTGAGGTGCGCCCCCAACCAGACCGACCTCTTTCGAGCCGGCCCTGTTCAGGGGTTGGTGGGCCAGGTGTGGACCGGCTGGTCGGTGGCGGCGTACTGCAAGTAGCGCTCCAGCATCGCCGCCAGCGCGCGCTCGCGGCCGAGCCGCGGCTCCAGCGTGGCCAGCGTCCTGCGCTGCCACGCCGCCCCGGTCTGCCCGGCGGCCACCCGCGCGGCGATCACCCCGAGCAGGTCGTCGGCCTCGGCTGCGGCCACGCCGGCACTCACCAGCCCGTCCCGGGCGGCCGGCAGCAGCTTGGGCACAAGCTCGGCGGCGGGCAGCGTGCACAGCCGGCCGCCCTGCCCGAACGGCCAGGTCAGCTCGGCGCCCAGGCCCTGCTGGGCGGCCCGGTAGAAGCCATGCTCGGCGCGCTCAAACGACAGCGTGTAGGTCCATCGCTGGTCCTGCGCGGCCAGCCACCGCGACAGCCCGACGAGCAAGGCGGCGTTGGCGAGCATGTCGGTCACGGTCGGGCCGGCGGGCAGGGCCCGCATCTCGATGCGCAGATGCCCACCCAAGGCCGGGTCGTAGATGGCCCGGTTCCAGCGCCACACGGTACCCTGGTGCAGCCGCAGCTCCGCCAGGGGTGGCGCGTGCCGGCGGTCCCCGCCGTCAAGCGGGTCGTGGTCGCCAAGGACCGGCAGCAGCGGGCGGTGCAGGCGCACGCCCTCGGCGAACAGCTCCAGCGGCCCGCCGCGCAGCCAGCCGGTCCCAAACGCCATGCGGGCAAGCCGGCGGCGCGGCCCGCGCCCGTCGCGGTCGTCGATGGACTGCTTGCACAGCGCGATGCGGGTCTCCTCCCACAGCCGGTGGCCAAGGAAGGTCGGGGAGTTGCCGGCCGCCGCCAGCACCGGCGCGGTGGCCGCCTGGACCGCGTTGTAGGTGTGCGCAAAGGCGGCCGGGTCGACGCGCAGATGCACCTGGAACGAGGTGGCCGCGCCCTCCAGGGCCACGTCGTCGCTGGCCAGCTCCAGCGGGTCCGCGCCCGCGATGCGGAGGTGGAACGGGTCGTGGCGGAGCCGTCGCAGGCCGCGGTCCAGCGCCCGGTAGCGCGGCAGATCGCTGATCGCCCCGGGGTGCAGGTCGGCGCGGCGCAGCGTGGGCAGGATGCCAACCAGCGCCAGCCGGCCCCCATGCCCCCGGGCCGCGGCAGCGACGCGCTCAAGCAGCAGGCGCAGCTCCTCCCCCAGCGCCGCAAATGGTCGGCCGGCCAGCAGCGTGGGGGTGGCGTTGAGCTCCAGGTTGAACCGGTCCAGCTCCACGGTGACGCGGGCATCGCCGGCCGCGGCGCGGACCGCCTGGTTGCGCAGGAGCGGCCGGGCGGTGTCGTCGACCAGACACAGCTCCAGTTCGGCGCCCAGGGTGGCAGGGCCCACCCCGAAGCCGGGCCGGGTGAGCAGCCGGCCGAGCGTTGCCAGGCACTGCGTGAGCCGCTGCTGGAACCGGGCGTAGTCACCCTGGTCGAAGGTCTCCTGCTCGATGCCTGTGCCCATGACCGGAACCTCACTGTCAACGCGCACGACCGCCCGCCACGTTATTGCTAGCCCCGCCAGGTCCACGGCGTGTCCTTGGGCAGGGCGATCCGCCGCCCGGTCAGCACCGTCGGCAAAATCCGGACATAGCGATCTTTGGGGCCCGGCGCCCAAGGATACAGCGGCAGTCGACGCACTCGTGCCAACTCGGTCGGGTCGGTGACCTCGGTCACCTCTCCGCGGACCAGGACGCTCCAGCCGGTGCGGGTCACCTCGTCGGCCCCGTCGACCTCGAACCCGACCCGTCCGCTGCGACTGGCCACCTCCAGCTTGGTCCCCTCGTCGGTGCGAAACAGCACGGTGTACTGGTCAACGACGAAGTTGACCGGCAGCGCCAGCAGCCCGCGGTCATCGACCAGCACCACCCGACCCAAATGCTGGCCGGCCAGCAGCCCGAAGCATTCCTGCTTGGTCAGCTCCTGCCAGCGGACGTCACGCACACTCCTCACCTTCCTGCGTTCGAGCAGCACTGCTGCGGCGCCACCGTCCAACCGAGCCTGTCCCGCCACGTGCAGCCGTGGGTGAAGGTCCGGTACGTTCTAGGCAATCCGGCCAGACTGGTCTCTCGGTCATCGGCTGACCTGCGGCCAGGCGCTGCCGGAAGACGCTGGCCTGCCGCGCGCGGCTCAGGAGGATGTCCCGCTCGCCGTTGGATTTGGGTGGGGCCTCCATGACGGATCCTACGGTCAGGCGGTGACGGCCAGATCAAGCAGCTCGGGCTCGTCGGCGGTGGCACGTTGGAGCGCAGCGGCGAGTTGGGGTAGCTCCT
>DASYUT010000349.1 GCA_036000965.1 Actinomycetes bacterium | reverse complement strand
GCCGCAAGGTCCCACCGTATATGGTGCCGACGGCGATGTTGTCGTAGGCGGCCCAGGCGTCGAACATGGCGGTGTGGACCTCCGCCAGGGCACGCGCCACGACTGTCGGGGGCGGCTTGGTCGCCCGCACCTCGGCCAGGGTCTGCTCATCCCATTTGAGCACCACGTTGTCGCCCGGCGACGGCCCCCACTGGTTGAAGTTGAACAGCGACTTCGGCCCCCTCGGCATCCCGGACCCGGGCGGCGGAGGCGGCTTGGAGGCGCCGGCCACCGCTGGCGGGACCGGGCCGGGGCTCGCCACGGCCAGCACGATCGCCAGGCCGGTGGCGAGCGCGACGGCAAGGGCGCCACTGCGGTGCTTGGACACCAGACGAGCTCCTCGCTGAACTGGACGTTCGCGTCGACCGCGGAAGTTATGCGAGCGATGACGGCAGTTGCAAGAACGACGAAGGCGTCCACACGGTCTAATTGGCAGCGCGTAACCGGGCGGCTGAACTTTTCTGATCAACCTTTACCAGGGGCGGGGTGGTCGAGCCGCCCTGATCCGACGAGAACCTACTGAGTTCTGCGGATTTCTTAGCCGTCCGACCGGATCAGGCCTCGGCCGGCGTCCCAACCACGACAGCGCCGAGGCTGGGCAGCTCGCTGAGCTGCGGGGCAGCGGCCCTGCTTGTCACGGAACGGACGTGCCCCTGCGATTTGCTTGCCGATGGTGGTCTGGTAGAGGCTACGCCCGAAACGGGGCCGGATACGCTGGCCCGGCCCTTTACCACGCGTGAAATGGGGTTTGGATGCGCAAGAAGGTGAACCCTGTCAACAGGTTTGAGCAAAGGGCGTTCCTGCTCGGCGTCTTGCTCCTGGTCGGGCTGGCCACGCTTGGCTTTGTGGGACTTGCGCATGCCGACCAGATCGGTCCGATGACGACTGTCCAGATAGTCGACAACCCCTAACGTCTCGTGCGAGTCGCCGGTGCCGGGCCCCTTGGAGGTAGGGCAGCTGGGTCAGACGATCACCGTCTCCGCCGAGGACCCCATCGACTTCGTGACGGTGAAGTCTGCTCCCAACGCCGAGGTCGTGTCCGCTCAGTTCGACACCCTCCAGGGAGAGATCACACTGTCGAAGAACATCACGGCCTACGTCGTCTGGACCTGCCCGGCGACCACCACCACGTCGCCGACCTCCACGACCGAGGCGCCGACCTCCACGACCGAGGCGCCGACCAGCACCACCGAGGCGCCCACGTCCACCACGGGATAGGGACCCTGCACCTGCCGCAGCTGGCAGAGCCATTCGATGACGAGTCGCTCGTGGCCGTGCACAAGAAAGCTCCAGCGCAACCCTGAGCTGATGCGGCCAGCGCATCCGGCGCCGTTGCTCGCTGACACCACGCGGCAGGTGTCGCGGCGGCGGTCGCAGCGTCCGTTGCCTTAACGGGTCACACGTCAGTCAACGGAGCCGGGCAGTCCGACAAGCGCTTTCGGGTGCCCCGGCCACCGGACGAGTCCTTCTTGTACCGCAATGGTTCTCGTAACTCTGCGACGTAACGGTGGGTGACCCCACCACCTCCGTGGGCTAATGCCTGAGAACTTGATCAGCAGCGATGCATCCGACGAGAACTGCAAGGTTCTGGTGGGCGGCAGCCCCTTGTCCGATCGTCTCGCCGTCCAATGGTCCGACCACCAGCTTCGCCAGGATCATGGCTGACTCCCGACTCAAGGTCCTGGCCCTGCGGCTCGCCAGCTTCTCGAAGTCGACGCCGAAGCAGCCCTTGGCCGGATCGGTGGTCGCCTGGCAGGTGCAGTCGGCTGTGGTGCGCATGCAGCCGCATCGCGGCGCGAAGCCGTCGACATGCGCGACCAGGCGAGATAGCGGCCACCGTGGCAACGTTCGGTCTGCTGCTGGAGCGTGAGCTGCGGAAGCATCGCAAGGCCACGCTAGCGCGCCCGCTGTGCTTCTGTGGCCGGATAGCCCCTTTTCAGGATGTACTGGCCGGATTCCGTTCAACGATGGACGGAAGCGCGCCAGCTTCACGCGGGTGCCGGGCACGGCGTCCCGTTAGCGCGGTTGCCCTGGCGTGAGGGTGAGGCCGTTCCCCGGTGACCGTCGTGTCGTCGCCGGGCCGGAGGGCGGCCGCAGGCCGCCCGCAGGGCCGGCCTTGAGGGGGAAGAGAAGCTTCTCACAGCTACCTCACCAGCACGGACACAACGAAGCGGGACACCGGCAGGCTACCTCTCCACACCAGCGTGCCGGGCTCATCCAGTGCCGCTCGATGTGGCTCGTGGCCTGCTACTGGCTTGGACTCGATCCCGGCCGCACTCGTTCGAGAACCGGCCCTCCACGCCGGAGGTTAGGACAGCCGTTCGAGATGAGCCTTGAAGGACCGCGTGAGGCTGTCCAGGATCGCCCGACCCTTCTCGGCGGTGCCGAGCGACGGCCGGCCGATCACCCCTGACTCGGTGTAGCCACGCATGCCGGTCACGAGCAGGTGCGGCCTCTGGTTCGCCACCCAGTCGCCGTGTCGGTAGCCGTCCCGCACAGCCTTCGGATAGGCGTGCAGGAGCATCGACACCTCGGCCTCCCCGGCATGCATGTCATCGCTGGCGGCTGAGTGCAGCCCGGCTGCTGCGCGGGCGGCCTCCCAGTCCTGCCGGGTGGAAAACAGCGTCATCCGAGGGCCGGCGAGGTTGGCTTCCTGGACGATGTTGGACAGCATGTAGTTGCCGCCGTGGCCGTTCACGACGGCGAGCCGGTCGACCCCGGCCGCCCGGAGCGACTCGGCAACATCGGTCACGACCGTGATCAACGTGCGGGCGCTGATGCTCACGGTCCCAGCGAAGCCGGTGTGCTCGTGGGAGCAGGACACCGTCACCGGCGGGAGCAGGAGCAGCGCGTACTCGGCGCTGATCCGCTGGGCGATGGCGCACGCCACAATGGTATCCGTGGTGAGCGGGAGGAAGTCGCCGTGCTGCTCAAGGACACCAAGACGCACGCGGCCCGCCGGATCGCATTGTCGGACGGCAGCATGAGCCTGCTCGAGGAGCATCGTCGGCGCCGCTGCTCCGAACGGGCGCAGGCGTGCGGAGCATCGCTGGCGTTAGACGCCTATGTGTTCTCCTTCGACCCGGCCGGCCGCCAACCGATGAACCCGGACTCGGTGACGCACCGGTTCGGGCGGCTCGCCCGGTCTCGGGCCGGATCGGGCACGCCGGCGGTAGCGCGACCACCCTCAAGGTGTACACCCACTTCCAGGCCGCCGCCGACCGGCGAGCCGCCCAACTCCTCGAACAGGCCCTGAAGCCACCGGACCAGGCGCTTTGAGCATGGACCCGTAGTCACGCGGCGGCATGAAGGTGCTTTTGCGAACCCGTCGCTGGCCACAGCGGTCTAACCGCGTTCCTCGAGGCTCTTGAAGGTGCTGTCGGTAAGCTGAGCGATGGTGCCCTTCCCAGCCAGGAAGTCGATCAGGTCGGCAAGCGCCCAGGCCGTGTAGGCCCACGCGATCGCCTCCGAGCCGTCGACTGTGCCAAGGCGTCGACGCCAGCTCGATGGGGACTGGCCGAGCGCGGCAGCG
The DNA here is from genome assembly GCA_036000965.1 of Actinomycetes bacterium. Classification (NCBI taxonomy): domain Bacteria; kingdom Bacillati; phylum Actinomycetota; class Actinomycetes; species Actinomycetes bacterium. Next base: position 13,808 of record DASYUT010000349.1, on the reverse strand, counting down.
GTCAGGGCGCCACCCATTGTGGGCAGGTGATCTTCGGTGACAAGCCCACTGTTGCGCAGTCGTCGGATGACCGGCGCGACAACGTCCATCGGGTTCTCCATCAGACCCATGGGGGTCTCCACGAGGCTCACGAACCCGTGTAGCAGCGTGGCGAAGCCCTGATAGAGGTCCTCGGGGGTGATGTCGGCCTGCTGGATGAGCGCGTAAAGCTCGTCCTGAGGAAGAGCGTCTTGCCCGCTCATGCCCTTGATGATCTCCATGGCCACGACCACCGCACCGGCTGGCTCCTTCGGCTCGGGCTCCTCCGCCATTACCCATCCCTTCAGCTACGTGCGATAGGAGGTAGTCGTGCTGCACGACTCGTCGTGTGCCTACTCGTGGCCGCGGACAGGGTGCGGGTGGTAGGGCTCCTCAAGCCGAGCGATCTCCTCATCAGCCAGCGTCACGTCGACCGCGGCGACGGCATCGTCAAGGTGGGTGGGCTTGGTCGCGCCGATGATCGGGGTGGTGTGCCGCTCGCCGTCCCGGGTCCGCGTGCCAGCCAAGAGTCCTCGGGCAAGGGGACTCCGCAGGAGGAGCCGAACAGGCACCACTTGACCTTGGAGCGCAGTCCAAGGTCTACCGTAGGAGGCATGCGCCTGACCGTCTCCCACCTGGGCGCCGAGGTGGGCCTGAGCGCCGACGCGGTGCGCTACTACGAGCGCCTCGGGCTGCTGCCGGCGCCGGCCCGCACAGCGGCCGGCTACCGCCAGTACGGCGCCGACGCCGTCGAGCGGCTGCGGTTCATCAAGGGCGCGCAGCGGGTTGGCCTGCGCCTGCGCGAGATCGGGGAGCTGCTGGCCATCTGCGACCAGGGCCTGTGCCCCTGCGGCCACACCGAGGCGCTGCTGCGCAAGCGCATGGCCGAGATCGGCGCCCAGGTCGCCGAGCTGCAGGCGGTCCGGGCCGAGCTGGCCCGCATGGTGGAGGGCTACCCCGGCGAGGCCTGCCAGGACACCGCCGTCGGCCGGTGGTGGTGCGAGCAGGAATTCACCCAGCAAGGAAGGAGGTGAGCTTGGATGGCATGCCCGGAGTGCGGCTGCCCCTGCGACGAGTGCCCCTGCCCGACCTGCGGGGCACGGAAGTGCTGAACGGCAGCACCCCGCTTGTCACCCGCGCCTGGTAACAGGCCGGGTGACGAGCAGGTGCGACGCGGCGGTCGGCACCCACGCCCGTTGGCGGCCCCCATGGCCTGGGGTCTTCCTCGGCGACCTACAGGAGCCTGGCGATCTGGGCGAGGTGATCGGCCTCTTCGGCGGCGACGTGGGTCTCGTACAGCTCAACCGACAGCTCGCCGTGTTGGCCGTGCCGGCCGGTGCGCGCCCAGCCCGACCCGTCGAGCGCTTCCAGCTCGGCGAGGTGCTGCCGGCGAAGCCGCTCCAAGCGTTCCAGCTCGCCCTGGAGGCCCAGCTGAAGGTAGTGGCGCTCCTCGGCCAGCGCCTCCTGTCGAACGGCTCCAGGTAGGGGTGTCCTCAGCGAGCATGCGGCGGACCCGAGCCAGCGCCCGTTCCTCGGTGTCGGCCAGGTGGCCGACGACCTCGATGATGGCCCACTCGCCGGGCGCGGGCCGGCGGCGCAGCCGGGCGTCGTCGACGCCACGCACGAGCGCCCGCAGGGTCTTCAGGATCTCCTGGAATGCAGCCAGCATCACCTCGCTCCTCCGAGCATGGACCAGGCCTGCGGTGCTACTCGGTGTCGTAGCCGCAAGGCGGATACGCTGCTTGATGGCCTCGCCGGAGACGCGCTCGGCGTCGTAGCGCACGCTGACCCGGCCGGTGCGATGATCCGGGCTGGCCTCCACGATGCCGTCGAGGCGGCCAAGCGCGCCGCGGATCGCGCGCTCGCAGCCCTCGCAGGTCATCCCCTGCACCGCAAGCACGCGCTCGACGATCATGTTCCCTCCCCCTTGAACTCGACGTCCTTGAAGCGGCGCAGCCGTAGGGAGTTTGTGACCACGCTCACCGACGAGCACGCCATGGCGAGCCCGGCGATGACCGGGTTCAGCAGGCCCAGCGCGGCCAGCGGGATCGCCGCGGTGTTGTAGCCGAACGCCCAGCCCAGGTTCTGGTAGATCGTGCGCAGCGTCCGCCGCGACAGCGCCAGCGCGGTCACGACTCCCGCCAGGTCCCCCGAGAGCAGGGTCACGTCGGAGGACTCGATGGCCACGTCGGTGCCCGTGCCGATCGCGATGCCAAGGTCGGCCTGGACCAGCGCGGGCGCGTCGTTGATGCCGTCACCGACCATGGCGACGACCCTGCCCTCGCGCTGCAGCCGCCGGATCTCCTCGACCTTCTCCTGCGGGAGCACCTCGGCGAGCACCCGGTCCGGGGCGATGCCGGCCTGCGCGGCGATCGCATGCGCGGTGGCGGCGTTGTCGCCGCTGACCATCGCGGTCTCCAGGCCGAGCTGATGGAGTCGGCGCACCACCGCGGCGGCGTTGGGCTTGAGGGTGTCGGCCACGCCGAGCACCCCGCGGACCTGCCCATCCCAGCCGACCAGCACCGCCGTCCGCCCGGCCGCCTCCAGCTCCACCGCGGCCCGCTCGGCCTCGCCGGTGAGCTGGCAGCCCGCCTCGGCCATGAGCTTGCGCCGGCCCACCGCCACCGGCGTGCCCGCCGCCACCCCACGGACCCCATGCCCGGCCACGGCGACGAACCCCTCGGCCGGCGGGACCGCGACGCCCCGGCGGCGTGCACCGTCAACGATCGCGTTCCCAACCGGGTGCTCGGAGGCCAGCTCGACCGCGGCGGCGCGCGCCAGCACCCCGCTGGCGTCCTCGCCTGCCAGGGGCCGGAGGTCGGTCAGGGCCATCTCGCCCCGGGTGAGCGTCCCTGTCTTGTCGAACACCACCACGTCGATCCGCCGGGAGCCCTCCAGCACCTCGCCGCCCTTGATCAGCACGCCAAGCTCGGCGCCCCGGCCGGTGCCGACCATGATCGCCGTCGGGGTGGCCAGGCCGAGCGCGCACGGGCAGGCGATGATCAGCACCGCCACGGCCGCGAGCAGCCCGCCGGTCGGGTTGGCGGCCAGCAGCCACCAGCCCGCCAGCGCCGCCACGGCGACGGCGAGCACGACCGGCACGAACACCGCCGAGACCCGGTCGGCCAGGCGCTGCACCGGCGCCTTGCTGGCCTGCGCCCGGGCGACCAGCCGCACGATCTGCGCCAGCGCCGTGTCCTGCCCGACCGCGGTCGCCCGCACGGTCAGCAGCCCGTTGGTGTTGATCGTGGCGGCGGCCACCCGATCACCGGCGAGCTTGTCGACCGGGACCGACTCGCCGGTCAGCATCGACTCGTCCACGGCGGCCTGCCCGGCGACGACCTCGCCGTCCACCGGCACCTTCTCACCCGGCCGGACCCGCACCAGGTCAGCGACCCGGACCTGCTCGACAGCGACCATGCGCTCCTGGCCGTCGACGCCGTCGGCGAGGAGCCGGGCCTGCTTGGCGCCGAGCTCAAGCAGCTTGCCAATCGCCGCCGACGCCTGCCCTTTGGCCCGCGCCTCGAAGTACCGGCCGAGCGCGATGAACGCGATGATCAGCGCGGCGGTGTCGAAGTACAGGTCCCCACCCACTACCAGCCGCCAGACCGAAAACACGAAGGCGGTGAGCGTGCCGATCGCGATCAGCGTGTCCATGTTCGCCGTGCGATGCCGTGCCCGCCCCGCCGCGCCCTGCAGGAACGGCCAGCCGGCGACGAACTGCACCGGGACCGTGAACGCGAACGCCGCCCAGCGCGCCCACCCCCGGTGCGGGGCGGCAAGGCCGAGCGCCATCACCGCGATCCCCAGCGGCCAGGCGAGCCAGACGCGGCGCAGCCAGGCGCGCCGCTCACGCTCGTTGGGGTCCGGCTCCCCATCCCCGTGGCCCCGCGCCTGCCCCGCAGTAGGAATGCTGGCCGGGGCGATCCGGTAGCCGGCCAGCTCCACCGCCTCCGCAAGCCGCTCAGCGGCCACCGCGTCGGGCTGGTAGCTGACGCTCGCCCGGTTCGCGGCGAAGTTCACTCGCACCTCGAGGACCCCTGGCAGGCGGCCAAGCACCTGCTCCACGCGGCCGGCGCAGGTCGCGCAGGTCATCCCCTCGACCACGAACTCGCCGCGGACCAGCGGCTGGGCCTGCTCGGCGATGCCCATGTCAGCGCCCCGCCGTGGCACCAGCCAGGGGTTCGGTCGCTTGGCCGCTGAGCTGCGCGTCCGGCCCGGTCAGGGCTGGGGTGAACTTGACCGCGTCGACCAGCTCCTCGATCGCTCCCTGGGCCCGGCCAGCCATGACCGCCTCCGAGAAGCAGGTCGCCAGGTGGTTCTTCAAGATCAGGCGGTTGACCCGCTCCAGCGACGCCTGCAACGCCGAGACCTGCTTCATCAGGTCCACGCAGTAGGTGTCGTCCTCGACCATCCGGATGACCCCGTCCAGATGACCCCGGACGGTCTTGAGCCGGTTCAGCGCTTCCCGCTGGTTCTCTGGCAGCATATCGCGCCTCCCTCCCACCCCACCCGGGGTGGGGTCTTGCCAATTGTGCCCCCGACCGGTCTCCGACACAATGTCGGACGCTGCGAGCGGCGCCCCTGGTCCTGCGTGGCCCCGATGAAGAGGGAACAGCCAGCCATCGGACAAGCCGAACTGGCGGTCGCCGCACCGCAGGCTCGATCGATCAGTGCAGGTGATGGCAGCAGCGGAGCCGGGATCCGACACCCATCCCGACCCCGGCTTCCTCCTGGATTCGGTATTGCCTCCTACTCGCAGTCGGAGGCAGGATGAGGCCGGCGCGAGCGAGGCGACGGACGGCAGTACCGGCGCGGGGTCCAGGCCGGTGCCGCGAGCGGGGGCGCCAGCGCCGCCGCGCTCGGTTGGGAGGGACGGTGTCGACGCAGCACCCTCTGTAGGCGTGGACCGCTGCGCCCGATGGCTGCACCGGGCGCTCGAAGCCCACTCGCTCACCGCCGTGCGTGCCCGAGGGGGACCACCTCGATGTGGCGTGATCGAGCCCTGCGGTGGTGTCGCTCGTCCTGGGCGGACATCGCCTGGGTAGTGTTCGTCGGGCTCAACCCCGGTGGTCGCCGAGGACGCCCGGGTGGTCCAGGACGAGCTGCTGCGGCTGCGCCGACTGGCCGCCAGGGTGCTGCTGCTCGCCTCGGCAGGGAGCCCGGACTTCCTGCACCTGGCGCCGGTCGCGGTCGAACCCTTGGTGGTCGACACCCTCGGCCGATGGAGCCACACCCCTCGCCGGTGGCAGGGGGCCGTGGCAGAGACGACCGTGCTGGGCGACCACGACCGCCTGGCCCTGGACGCGCTGCTCGAGAACGCCGTCGCGCACACCGACGTCGGCGACCGCATCGAGGTCAGCGCCCGCCTTGAGGATGCGCATGTCGTCCTCTGTTGGGCGACCTGGGCTGTCTCTATTCACGGCCGCATTCACGGCCGCGCGGCGGCGATCATGGCGATGCCTGGAGCGGGCGAAGGGCCACCTCGATTTCGGCGGTGACGACCGGCCCTTCGAACCGGGCCCAGACGCTGCCACGGCGGTCGATCACGATCGTCCAGGGTTCGGTCTGGAATCCCCACCGGTGGAAGGCGGGGGCGGGCTTGGTCGCGTCCCGCTGGGGGTAGATCTCGACGTGGACGAAGTTCGCCTTCCCGGTTGCGGTGGTCTTGGCGGCGACCAGCGCCTCGTCGACGACCGGGCCGCACATGCGGCTCTGGCACAGCAGGGGGGTCGCGAAGACCACGACCGTGGGCCGGCCGCCGCGGAGCGCGGCGTCCAGGGAGATGGCGTGCATCGGGCAGGGCGGGGTGCGGGTGCACACGCGGCCCAGGGCAGCGGGGCTGGTCGCGACCGGCGTGGGAACCGCCAGCGCCTTGCTGCCCACCTGGGCGACGACCGGCCCTGCGACGATGGGGACGGCGCCCGATCCGGCCGCGCGCCGACCGTTGGCCTGGGTCACGGCCGCCAGCAGCCAGTTGCCCGCGGCGGGGAAGTCGACCTCGGCGGCGTAGAAGCCGGTCAGGTCCGACCGGGGCGAGGTGTCCTTGGTCGCCGCGTACGCGGTGAGCTCCTGCCAGCGGGTGGCGATCGGCCCGAGCGGCTTGCTGGTCTGGTCCCTGGCGACCCAGAGCTGCGGGCTGCCGCCGGTGAGCAGGCGGTTGTCGGGGGTGCTGAGCCCGAAGGTGACCAGGTTCCCGCCGACCGGGAGTTGGCTTTGCGCGCCGAGGAAGGACAGCTGCACGGCGTCCTGGGCGAGCGCGGCCAGCGACCCCGCGCCCGAGGGCGCTGGCCCTGGCGTGGGGCTGTGCCCGTGCCTGCCGCAGGCGGCGAGCAGCGCCGACAGCCCCATGGCCCCGAGGCTCGCGCTCGCGGAGCGCAGCAGCGCTCGTCGGGAGAGCGGGTCTTTGGAGATGATCGGGCGGCGGGGGCTGGGCGGTGGTGGGGGTTGGGGATTGGTGGCCATGGTGGTCCTTTCGCTCGTGCTGGGCGTGGCGTCTGCGCCGGTCGGGCGCTGCCCGACCCGTCCATGCGGGTGGTGCTTGCCGCCACGGGCCGTGCGCCACTCGGTCGAGGGGTGGGCGGCCGGGGCGGGCTCATGGGGGTGGGTGGATGCTGACTGGCTGGCCGTAGCTGGTGTAGTCGCGGTCCATGAAGTGCCCGGGCGCGTCCATGCGTTCGTGGAGGATCCGGTTGTCGTGGTCGACCCAGAGGCGGTGGTAGGCACCGTTGCCGAGGTCGATGAAGGCGAGCACGTCGACGGGCGTGCCGTGCCAGCGGCTGGGGCCGAGGTCGGTGACGTTGCCCTCGCGGCCGCTCCAGTTGGGGGCCGGGAAGGCGATGGTGAGCTCGGGGGTGTGTTCGTGTTTCCACGGGCTGGTGCCCTGGCGGGTGTAGTGGTCCTCGCCGATCCAGATGGTGTCGGTGGTGGTGGTCCCGGTGTCCAGGTGCCAGCGGGCCAGGTTGGGGGCCTTGAGGGTGTAGTCGGTGCGGAAGACCGTCCCGTACCCGCCGTCGAGGACCTCGTGGATGCGGTAGGCGCGGGCGGCCGCGAGGGTGCGGTCAGCCCGGTGGAGGCGGGCGGCCGCCGGGCTGGGCAGGGGGATGGGGAGCGCGAACCGGGTGGTGCCGCCGGGGAGGGTGGCCAGCACGGTCCAGCGGCCCGGGCGCGGGGTGGCGAGGAACGCTTCGAGGCAGCCGTCGCCGCAGTGCTGGGTCGGTGGGGTGCGCGGGCGGCCGTCGGGGCCGACGAGGCGCAGCGGCCGCGGGGTGGCTGGGGGTGGGATGCCAAGCCCGCCGCGGACGCGCACGACCAGCCCGGGGTCGGCCGGGAAGGCGGTGAGCCCGACCAGCGCGCGGCCCGCCCGGCCACCCAGGACGGTGGCGTCGGCCGGGTCGGGTGGGGGCTGGCCGGTGGTGGCCTGGCCGGGGGCGATCCCGAAGCGGGCGGCCAGGTTCGGGTCGGCGCCTGGCACGCGCACCGTCACCTGCCAGGTCCCGGCCACGGTGAACGCGGTGCTGGCGGCCCGGTAGGTGGCCGGCGCGACCCGGGACGCGGCCAGCGGCACCGGGTCGACACGGCCGGTGTCGTCGGCAACCGTCAGGCCGAGGCGGCCGAGCCCGTCGACGGGCCGCCCGGCCGGGTCGGTGACCAGCACCGAGATGGTGTTGAGGCCGACCGTGCCCGGTTCCAGGGCCAGCGTCAGCCGGAGCGGCCCGGCCGTGAGGGTGCGCTGCTGGGGGCCGCCTGGGAGCTGGCTGGCCGTGCGCGCGGCGACCACCTCCGACGCGGGGATGGTGTTGGCCAGCAGCGCCGCGACCAGGACGACCCCGACCGTCCCGGCGGCCTCGACGGCCACCAGGCGGCGCAGGGGCGGGGGCGGGCGGTCCTGGCCGGCGCGGGGCAGCAGCCGCCACCGGGCCACGGCGGCCAGGACCAGGACCGCGGCGAACACGATCGTCTTGGCGAGCAGGACGCGGCCGTAGTCGGTGCCGGTCAGGGCGGCGCGGCCTGGGATCTGGGCGAGCGCCTGCCAGGCCCCGGTGCCCGCGATCACCAGCACCGCCGGCAGGGCGAGGGTGGAGAACCGCCGGACCGCGGCCATGCCGGCGCGCCGGGCGGTGACGGCGAGCGCGACCAGCCCACCTGCCCAGGTGGCGACCGCGAGCAGATGCAGGGTCTCCACGCCGACGAACAGCCAGCGCGGGTCGAGGCCGGTGGCGTGGGCGCCGAGCACCAGGACGACGACCGCCCCGACCGACAGGGCGAGGGCGTCGAGACCCGGGCGGCGGCCGCGGGCCGCCCGGCGCCGAACGAGTATGACGGTGGCCGCGACGACGGCGAGTTCGCCCCCGGCGCGGCGGGCGGTGCCGGGCGCGGCGGCCAAGAATGCGCGGACCGCGCCGGGGGCGAGCCCGCCGGGCAGGCCGCTGCCGGTGGCCGTGCCCGCGTCGACGGCCAGCTCGAGCACGACGCCGGCGACCGCGAGCAGCCCGGCGAGGAGGGCGAGGGTCGCGTAGGGGGGCTCGCCCGGGGTGATCGGGCCGGCGCGGCGCCACACCAGCAGCGCGGTGGTGACGGTGCCAGCCAGCAGCAGCACCCCGGCGGTCAGGACCCACCTGGCGGTGACCTGCCCGGGTGGGGGGAGCTGGCGGGCGGTGGGGGCTGCGGGGGTGAGGGTCGCGCTCGCGCCGACCCCGAAGGTGAACGCGCCGGCCTCGACGTGGCCGTCGTCGGCCGAGATGACCCGCCAGGTGGCGGTGTAGGCGCCGTCGGCCAGACCCGGCACGGTCGCGGCGAGCACGGCCGGGCGCCCGGCGGGCTGGCGCACCGCGCCCACGCGCACCGGGCCGCGCGGCCCGCGCAGGGCCAGGCCGGAGCCGAGGGGCCGGACCGCTTCGGAGAACACCACCCGCAGCTCCGCGGGCGCGTGGGCCAAGCGCGTGCCGGCGTCCGGGCTGGTCGCCACGACCAGCGCGTGCGCGGCCGCCGGCGGCGCCGCGGCGAGCAGCCACCCGCCGGCGAGCCACCCCGCCAGGACCAGCAGCAGCACACCGCGCCCACGTCGGCCGGTCCGGTTCACGGTCGCGCTCCTGTGCGCCGATGCTCACCCTCCAGCACGCCAACCCCACACCGTGCTCACCAGTTCCCTCCTCGGGGCAACCGGCACGACGCGGCTGCTGGTTGCGCGGCTGCCCACGAGTTTCTCTTACGGAGTGTAGGAGAGTGTGGGGCGGTCGGCAGGCAGCGTCAGCCCGGCACCTCGACCGGTTCAGCCAAGCGGGCAGACCGGCACGCCGGCCACGCGCACCAGCGGCCCGGCCAGCGCCAGGACCTCGGCCGCGAGCGGGACGGCGACCACCAGCACGCCGGTCAGCAGCGCGCCCGTGCCACCCGGCGCGGCGGGCGTGGCCAACCGGCCGACGCGCTCGCCAACACTCACCCCGCCGACGCCCAAGCCGACCCCGGGCGCGGGGGTGGGGACGGCGCCGAGCCGCGCGAGCGCGTCAGCGACCTGCGCCCGGCCCCGAGCGCGGGCAGCCGCGTCGTCGGCGGCCAGCTCGACCAGCCGGCCGACCGCGGCCCGGCCGGCCCGGGCCGCCGGCAGCCAGCAAAACCCGGTCCGCAGCACCTCCGCCGCCAGCACCAGCGCGTGGTGGCGGCCGCTCTGGTGGGCGCGCTCGTGGGCGAGCACGGCGGCCAGCTGCTGGGGGTCCAGGCGCGCCAGCGTGGCGGTCGACAGCACGACCGGGCCGGACCGGCCGGCCAGGCAGTAGGCCAGCGGCGCGGCGTGGTCGAGCACGGTCACGCCGGGCAGCGCCGGCGCGGGCCGGCCGGCGAGGGCGAGCAGGTCACGGTGGAGCCGGGTCGCGCGCCGGGCCCGCACCCCGGCGGCAACCGCGCCAGCCGCCAGCCCGGCGGGGACCAGGGCGAGGAGCGCGAGCCCGGCCAGGGCGCCCGGTGCTCCGCCGGGCGAGGCGAGCGCGTCCCGTAACGCCATCACGCAGGTCCGCAGCAGCATGGCGACATCGACCGCGAGCCCGCCGGTGGGCACCACGAGCAGCACGCCCGCGAGCACGAGCGCGCCGAGCGCGCCGCCGGTCGCGGCGAGCCACAGGTAGGCGGCCAGCTGCGGCCAGCGCTCAAGCCGGGGAAGCCGCTCGAGCGCCAGCGGCGCGCCCACGCCGAGCGCCAGCCCGCAGGCGAGCACGGCGGCCAGCGGCGTCACGGCCGCGCCCCGCCATCGGGATCAGGGTTGGTGGGCGCCGCGGGTGGGCGGCCGGCGTCCAGGGCGGCCCGCAGCCCGTCGGCCTCGGCGGGTGGGAGCTGGTCGACGAAGTGCAGCAGCGCCGCGGTGGGGTCGGCAGCGTCGCCAAGCACGGCGGCCATGAGCGTGGCGGTGTAGGCGTCGCGGGACACCCGCGCGTGGTAGCGGTGGGCCCGACCGGCGCGCTGCTTGGCCAGCACGCCCTTGCGGACCAGCCGGTCCATGACCGTGAGGACGGTGGTGTAGGCCACTGATCGGGTGTGGGCGAGGTCGTCGACGACCTCCCGGCCGGTGACCGGGCGATCGGCCGACCAGACCACCTCCATGATCGCCCGTTCCAGCTGCCCAAAGCCTCGTAGGGCCATGGATCCTCCTGCCTGTGCGTCGAGCTGCGCGCTGGCCCGCCCGACGGTCATCCCGCCGCTGCTGGGCATGATGCCGCATCGGGTCAACGCAGGCGGCCGGCCGGCCGGCCGTCATGGTCGGTTCGCCCGTTCCGGCCGGCGCGCGGGCTGCGCGTCCTGCGCCGCAGGCACCGCTCGGGCGGGGCCTTCGGCGTCGCCCCGGAGGGTAGCGAGCTCCTGCTCGAGCTGGGCAACGCGCGCAGCGAGGACCGCCTCGGATGTCGTCGACGGCTCGGCTTGGCTGGCGTTCGAACTGGTGCGACCGGCTGCCCATCCCGCGCATGCTCCACAGGCACACCAGCATCAGCAGCGGGCAGGCCAGCACCGGCAGGTAGGGCAGGAATCGGGTCAGGACTGCCTGCATGTGGCCTCCTTGTGTGTCGGTCAAGACTGGTCGGCCGACCTGCCGCGGCCGGCGTCCAGCACCCTCTTACGCAGCGTCGTAGTATAACTCCTACACCATGTCAGACGAGCCGGTCCTCGAGGACCCACCCGCCGCGCCAGCGCCACTGGACGACCGCCGCCGCCTGCCGCGGGCGGTCCCCGGCCTCGTCCTGCTCGCCCTGCTCCTCATGGCCGCGGCAGGCGGCGTGCGGGCCGTGGCGCACCGCCTGAACAAGCCGGAAGGAACGAGCGGGTTGCGCGTGGCCAACCAGGAGGCCGTCGACAGTGGCGTCCGCCACCAGGCGGTCGCGTTTGACGGGCGCCTGCTCGCTGACGGTCGTGGGTGGTCGTCCGCCTCGGCGCGGGGCTCCATCCTGGTCGTGAACCTGTGGGCGTCGTGGTGTGGGCCCTGCCGGGCTGAGCAGCCGGCACTGTCGACGGTCGCCCGCGCCTACCGGAACCAGCACGTGGTGTTCGTCGGCGTCAACATCCGCGATCAGAAGGCCAACGCCACGGCGTACGCGGACGAGTTCCGCATCCCCTACCCGTCGCTGTTCGACCCTGGCGCCGAGACCGCGACCAAGCTGCGCGCGTTCGGCCTGCCGACCACGTTCATCGTCGACCGCGACGGGGTCCTCGCCTACCAGCTCACCGGCAAGACGACGGTGCCGATCCTCGCGGCCCGGCTCGACACGCTGCTGGCCAACGGCGGACGGTGGGTCGGATGAGCGCCGCCGTCGTGGTCCTGGCTGCGTTCCTGGCCGGGCTGGTGAGCTTCTCCTCGCCCTGCTGCCTGCCGCTGCTGCCCGGCTACGTCGCCTACGTCAGCGGCGGAGTGGACGACCCCGACGCCCGGCGGACGATGGCCGCGGCCGGGCTGTTCACGCTCGGGTTCGGCGCGACGTTTACCGCCGGCTACTGGACCCAGCTGTTCACCCCACTGATCCGGCTGTTCGCCCGCGCCGGCTGGCCCCCGATCTGAGGTGCCATGCCCGCCCGCCCTCGCCCACTCACCCTCCTGCCCGCGCTCGCGGTCCTCCTCACGGCCTGCGCGACGACCAGCGCACCCCCACGCCGGGATGCCGAGCGGCCACCGGCGGCGCCCGGGGTCGCCGCCAACGCCGTCCGGGTCCAGATGGAGGGGTTCGCCGGCGGGCCCGGGTTCCGGCTCCCCGACGACCTCCGCGGCCGGCCGCTGGTGCTCAACGTGTGGGCCTCCTGGTGCGGGCCCTGCCGCACGGAGATGCCCGCGTTCCAGACGGTCTGGCTGCACGCCAAGGACAAGGTCGGGTTCCTCGGCCTCGACGAGACCGACGAGCTCGGCGCAGCGCGGCGCTTCGTCGCCGAGACCCGGGTCACCTACCCCCTGGCCGCCGACCCACACGGCCAGGCGGCGGCCAGACTCGGCGTCGTAGGCCTGCCGGTCACGCTGTTCATCTCGGCCGATGGGGTGCTGCGCGGCCGCCGGGTCGGCGCGATGGAGGCGCAGGACCTGCGCGCCGCGATCCGCACCTACCTCAAGGTGACCGTGCCGTGACCCACACCGTGCGCCGACGGGCGTCGCGACCGCCGCCCGCAACCCCAACCCGTCCCTCGCCCATGCCAGCACGCTCCAACCCGAAGCTACGTGGAGGCACGATGTCCCCGTCCACCACCGCGCCTGTCGGTCGCCGAGCGGGTAGCCGCCAAGCGCCGCCAGCAGATCCGCACCCTGACCGTCGCCATGGTCGTCGTCCTCCCCGTAGGGCTGGTCGCGGTTCTGCTGCAGCGCGACCGGACGCGGTCCCCCGCCCTGCGCGCCCTCGGGGCCCGGACCCTTCCCGACCAGGGCCGCCAGCACCTCAAGGCCGGGCAGCCGTTCACCGCCTACAACTCCACTCCGTCGACCTCCGGCCCCCACGACCCACACCCTGCGCCCTGTGGGGTGAGCAGCCAGCCAATCCCCAACCCGGTCCAGGTCCACGACCTCGAGCACGGCGTCGTCATGGTCCAGTACCGGCCCGATCTCGACGCTGGCCAGGTCCGCGCGCTCGAGACGCTCGCGCGCGCGCGTTCCCCTCCCATGTCCTCGTCGCGCCCTACCCCGGATTGCCTGAGCCGGTCGCGGTGACTGCCTGGACCAAGCTGCTCACCCTCGACCATGCCGACACCGGCAGGGTCCGGGCCTTCATCGACCGGTTCCGACAGCGCGGCCCTGAGGTGGGGGATCCCATGCCCGACCACCGGCTGAACCATCCTCCCCACCCATCGCGCGTCCAAGGGTGCGACGTCATGCCCGCAGTCTGCCCGCCGGGGACCGTGCGGTGAGCGGCAGCATCTTCTACGGCGGGTCGCTGCTCGCGGCCCTGGTCGCCGGGGCCGTCGCGCTGTTCGCGCCCTGCTGCCTGTCGGTCATGCTGCCGGCCTACTTCGCCAGCGCGTTCGCCAACCGGCGGCTGCTCGTGGCGATGACGTTCGTGTTCGGCGCCGGGAGCGCCACCGTCATCCTGCCCCTGGCGCTTGGCGCGGTCGCGCTGCGCCGGGCGCTCATCGCCGGCCACACGGCCATCTACACCACCGGCGGGGTGCTCCTGCTCGCCCTGGCCGCCTACACCCTAGCCGGCGGGGATCTGCGCCTGCCCACGCCCGGGCGGCAGGCGACTGGCCGGACCGGACCGGCGGGCGTGTACGGCCTCGGGGTGTTCGCCGGGGTGACGAGCGCCTGCTGCGCGCCGGTCCTAACTGGGGTTGTCGCC